>NZ_JBSHAY010000018.1:0-19822 GCF_053611725.1 Streptomyces sp. NPDC054783
CGTCAGATCTGACGGGGCCTGCTGCCGTCCGGGATCAGTCGCGCTCACGCCCCGAGCCGAACAGCGAAGGAGCACACGCTGAGTGGGGCCGCCATCCTCCGAGCCGTCACACGCACCACGGCTTACGGCAGGCGCCAGTCCACCGGCTGCGCACCCTGCTGGACCAGCAGGTCGTTGGCCCGGCTGAACGGACGCGACCCGAAGAACCCGCGGTCCGCCGACATCGGTGAGGGATGAGCAGACTCCACCGCCGGCAGATCCCCGAGCAACGGCCGCAGATTACGCGCGTCACGCCCCCACAGGACGGACACCAGCGGCTTGCCACGCGCCGCCAGCGCCCGGATCGCCTGCTCGGTGACCTCCTCCCACCCCTTGCCCCGGTGCGCGCCCGGGCTGCGCGGGGCAGTCGTCAGCGCCCTGTTCAGCAACAGCACCCCCTGCTCCGTCCACGGCGTCAGGTCGCCGTTGGACGGCCTGGGCAGCCCCAAGTCGGTGTGCATCTCCCGGAAAATGTTCTCCAGACTCCCCGGCAACGAACGCACCTCCGGCGAGACCGCGAAGCTCAACCCGATCGCCATCCCCGGCGTGGGATAGGGATCCTGGCCGACGATCAGGACGCGCACGTCATCGAACGGCTGCTGGAAGGCCCGCAGGACATTCGCCCCGGACGGAAGGTAGGTCCGGCCAGCCGTTATCTCGGCCCGGAGGAAATCCCCCATCGCCGCGATACGTCCAGCCGCAGGTTCAAGAGCCTTCGCCCAGCCTGCTTCAACAAGTTCATGCAAGGGTCGTGGTGCCACAGCGCGTCACCCTACTGGCACACACCAGGGGCTCGCACAAACACGGAAGCCCCTCACGCGCGGACGCCGCCCTCGACGCTACTCTTCCTCCTCATCAAGGTCATCGAGCCGATCCAACAGATCGCGCAGTCGGTCACCGGGAAGGAAGGGGAGCCCGTTGCATCCAGTGGTCAAGCCACTCCGCCATGGTCATCGCACCTCGCCGGCCTCTCGTCGCCGACACCCAGATCCCGGAACTCCCGCACACGCGGTGGGCCTGTCGTTCTCGGTCGCGCCCGGGGTACGCCCGCTGCCGCCCAGCCTGATCAACATCTTCCGCGAGGTGAACACCGACCTGGGGCTGCCCCAGCCGTCCAACGGTGACCTCACTCCCTGGACCAAGCAGCGCGTGCTGCTGCTCAACAGGGCGCTGACCACGGCTCCGCGCAGCCCGGGCGCCCACTGCGGCAAGAGCTGGGAGAAGGTCACCGAGCAGGCGATCCGGTCTCTGGCGGCGCGCGGCAAGCCGCTGGTGTCCGTCCTGGGGGGCCGGGACGCCCGCAATCTGCGTCCGCTGCTGGGCAGTCTGCCGGCGGTGGAGTCCGCGCATCCCTCACCGATGTCGGCCGACCGCAGCTTCTTCGGCTCGCGCCCGTCCAGCCGGGCCAACGACCTGCTGATCCAGCAGGGTGGACAGCCGGTGGACTGGCGACTGCCGTGACCGTCCCCGGTTATCTGGCGGTGGATTCCGGAGGCTCCGGTCTCCGGGTCGCCGTCGGCATGCCGGGCCGGGCACCCGCCGCACAGCGGGAGTCGCGGGAGCCGGTCCGCACCGGTGAGCGGGGCATCGATCCCGCCCATCTGATGGCCCAACTCGTCCCGCTGGCCCGCGCGTCCGCAGCGGAGGCCGGAGTGGAGGGGCTGGACACGGCCGTCGTCGGCGCCGCCGGGTTCGCCACCCTGGGCGACGCCCTGCGTGCCGAACTGCCGGGCGCCCTGGCCCGGGAACTGGGGGTACGGCACGTGGCGCTCGCCGCCGACGCCGTCACCGCCTACGTAGGCGCCCTCGGCCCACGTCCGGGCGCGGTGCTCGCCGCCGGTACCGGGCTGATCGCGGTCGGCACCGACCTCACGGCCTGGCGCCGGGCCGACGGCTGGGGCCATCTGCTCGGCGACTGCGGCAGCGGCGCCTGGATCGGGCGGGCCGGACTGGAGGCGGCGCTGCGCGCCCACGACGGCCGGGACGGCGGCTCCGCACCGCTGCTGACCTGCGCGGAGGAGCAGTTCGGCCCGGTGCGCGGACTGCCGGGGCAGCTCTACCCGCGCTCCGACCGGCCCGCCGTACTGGCCTCCTTCGCCCCCCGGGTAGCCGCGTGCGCCGCGCACGACCCGGTCGCCGCGGGCATCCTGCACGCCGCGGCCCGGCACATGGCCGAGTCCGTCGCAGCCGTGTGCCCGGCGGACGGGGAGCCCCGAGTGGCGCTCACGGGCGGCCTGTTCCGGCTGGGCGAGCCACTGCTCACGCCCCTGCGCGAGGAGTTGGCGAGCAGGCTGCCGCACGCCCGGCAGGTTCCGGCCGAGGGCGACCCCCTGCACGGCTCGGTACGGATCGCGGGCGACCTCGCGGCCGGTCGGCTCACCCTGCCGGGTGAACCGACCATGCTCTACGTGGTCCCCGCACAGGGCGGCTGAGTCCCCGGCAAAAGCTGATTGTTCCCCCTTGTGGTCACTTTGTCAGCCCATGTTCCCGGCACGTGCCCGCAACATGTGTCGGCCGCCCGTAACTCATCAGACAAAACCGGACGGATACCGCTCACCTGCACCCTCCCCGAACGGAGTAGCCCACGAAGCCAGTAACATGCGGCGCCATGAGCACCCCCACTGGGCCCGAGTCCGGCCTGCCAGTACGAATGCCGCGACCCCGCCAGCCCGGACGGCACCGCCGACCGGAACCGCTGGTGGCTCCCGAGGGTGCGCCCGCGCTCGCCCTTGCGGTGCCCGGTGCGCCCAGCGCCGCCACGCGCGCGCTTGCCGAGGAGGTCGTGAGCATCGCCCGCTCCGAGCTGCCCGGCCTGGACGCCCGGATCGGGTACCTGGACGGGGACGACGCCGAGTTCCCCACGCTGCGGTCCGTGCTGGTGCGCGCGGCCGAGGAGCGCACGGCCCGTTACGAGCAGGCCGTCGCCGCCGGGGTCGAAGGGGTCAAGGAGCCCGACGGCCCGGTCGCCGTCGTCGTCCCGCTGCTGGCCGGTCCCGACAGCTCCCTGCTGCGGCAGATCCGCCAGTCCGTGATGGACAGCCGGGTCGCCGCCGATCTGACCGACGTGCTCGGCCCGCACCCGCTGCTCGCCGAGGCACTGCACGTGCGGCTGTCGGAGGCTGGGCTGGCCCGCGCCGACCGGGCGCGTCTGTTCACCGTGGCCACCGCCGCCGACGGCATCATCCTGGCGTCCGTGGGCGGCGAGGAGGCCGTGCAGGCGGCCGGGATCACCGGCATGCTGCTCGCCGCGCGCCTCGCCGTGCCGGTGATGGCGGCGGCCCTGGACCAGGAGGGCTCGATCTCCTCCGTCGCCGAGCAGCTGCGTTCCTCGGGCTCGCAGCAGCTGGCCCTTGCGCCGTACCTGATCGGCCCGGAGATCGACCCGGCGCTGCTGGCCGCGGCCGCCACGGAAGCGGGCTGCGCCACGGCCGAGGCGCTCGGCGCGTACCCGGCGATCGGCAAGCTCGCCCTCGCCAAGTACACGACGACGCTGGGCATCGCCCCGCAGCAGCCGCAGGGCATGCCCGTCCGCTGACCTGCGCCGACATCCCTCGGCACCCGTACGACACAGGGCCCGCTCCCCACCCGGGAGCGGGCCCTCGCCTTGCCGGACACCCAGTTCTCGCGGGTGCTCAGCCGCTCAGCCGAAAACGACGCAGGAGGCCGCGGGGACCCGTACGGAGCCCTCGTAGCGGGGCAGCCCCGTCGCCTCGTCCACGGCGAACCACGCCACGTCGCCGGAGCGCTCGTTGGCCGCGTAGAGGAAGCCGTCGTGCTCGGCGAGCGCGCGCGGCCAGTGCCCGCCGCAGGGCGCCGTGCCGATCAGCCGGAGCTCCTCGCCCTCGACGGCGAGGATCGACAGGACGTCCTCGCCGCGGGTCGCGGTCCACACGAAACGGCCGTCGGGCGAGACCACGATCCCGGACGGATAGGCGTCACCGGCCGCGGCGCCGGGCAGCACGGGGACCTCGGCCAGCGGCTTGAGGGAGCCGGCCTCGGCGTCCCAGCGGCACACGGTCACCGTGGGGGTGAGTTCGTTGACGACGTAGGCGTGCGCGCCGTCCGGATGGAAGGCCAGATGGCGGGGGCCGGAGCCGGGGCGCAGGGCGAACTCGCGGTGCAGGGCGGGAACGCCGTCCTCGAGGGTGCAGATCCGCACCGAGTCCGTGCCGAGGTCGACGCTGACGGCCCATCTGCCGCTCGGGTCGGGCTGCACCTGGTGGGCGTGCGGACCGCGCTGGCGCCGGTCGTGCGGGCCGGAGCCGGTGTGCTGGAGCCGCCCGGAGGGCTTGGCGGCGAGAGCGCCGTCCGGACGCACGGGTACGGCGGTGACGCTGCCGCAGCCGTAGTTCGCGGTCAGCACATGCCCGGCGTACAGACCGAGGTGGGTCGGTCCGCTGCCGTCGACGCGCACGGGCGGCCCGGCGAGTTCCGGCCGGTCGCCTTCGACTCGGTAGGCGGCGACGGTGCCCTCGGCCGTCTCGCTGACGGTGTACAGCGTGGCCCCGTCCGGCGACAGGAGCAGGTAGGAGGGGTCGGGTAAGTCGTTCACCGCAGTGCCGAGCAGGAGGCGGCCGCCCTCTGGCGCGACCGCGGCGGTCACGAGCCCGGGGCCGCCCGCTGCCGTGAACGAGCCGATGAAGGCCCGGCACCTGCCGGGCCTGCCGTCCTGTGCCACCGCTGTCCCCTCTCGGTCAAGCCCGTCCGGGGCCGACGGTAGCAGCCGATCATGGCCGGTCTAGACCAAGCGCCGGGGGTTGTCGGCGGTTCTTTTGCACATAGGGCCGTGTCATTGCCGTTCCCGTGCGGTCCGCCTGCCGGCCGCGGAGCCGTGCGTGCGGAGCGGCAGTGTGTCATCACCGCCCGGCCTGGTGCCGTCGCATCGGGCCAGTGTCCGTGCCTTGTGGGCCCACCTGTGACCGCGGGGGCCATGTCCGCGCCTTGCGTGCCCGTGTCCGCGCCTTGCGTGCCCGTGTCCGTGCCTCCCGGCCCGCGTCCGTGCCTCCCGGCCCGCGTCCGCGCCTCCCGGCCCGCGTCCATGGCTCGCGGCCTGCGTCCGTCCCTCGCCATACCGCCGCATCCCCGGCGTGCCGGGTACCGGCCCCACCAGCGCAACCCGACCTCCCGGCTCAGCCCTCGTCATCGGCCGCGCCACAGCCGTGCCCGGCTCAGGTCCCCACCAGCCGCGACCCCGTCGGGGCCCGCAGGGGCTCCGCCAGATCGGCGAGGGCGCGTTCCAGGCCGTGCAGGTGGGCCAGGGCGGGCTCGGCGGGCGGCTCGGCGGGGCTGCGGACGGGCTCCGGCTGGCCCTCGGTGAGCGCCTCGACGGCTGACTCCACACGCCAGCAGGCCGCGGCCAGACGGGCGTCGTGCGAGGCCTCGGGGTCGGCGGCGACCGCCACCAGGCCACGTACCTCGCGGGCGCAGTCGTCGAGGAGCGCGAGGACCCGGCGGGCGCGCCGCTTGCGTACCGGCATCGGGTTCAGCGGGTGCACCAGCGGGGCCACGGCCAGCCGGACCCGGCCCAGCAGCTGCTCCAGTTCGGCGACGCGGGGCGCCGGGTCGGCGGTCGTGGAGCCGGCGAGGCGTGCCGCGGCCTCGGCCGTGCAGGCGTGGACGCAGCGCAGGGCGCGCTGGATCCAGGCGTCCGTGATGGCGTGGGTGGTGACCGGCAGGACGAACAGCACGGCGAGCGCGGCTCCGAGCGCACCCACACCGGTCTCGGCGAGGCGCAGCGCGAGCAGACCGGGGCTCAGGACGCCGAGAAAGCCGTAGAGCAGTTCGGCGAGCAGGGTCGCGCAGAGCATCATGAATGCTGTGGTGCAGCGGTTCTCGCAGGTCAAGAGGCTGCCGGCCGAGAGGGGGTCAGCAAAGAGTCAGCATCAGCATGTCACGCGCCGACGGCAGGAGTCGTCGCCACTTCGATCGCGCTTGAAGGCCGGTGCGCCATCCAAGACGTAGCGAAGCCATGTCACATCTCGACGGGTCCATCCCAACTGCTGACGGTTCGCCTTCGCTGCGGTGGCACAACCTCCTCGACAACCAGCCCTACGCCCCAAGCTGCTTCGCCTGAGCCGACAGCTCGCATGGGCAGCGGCCGACTCCCGACAGGTCTGTGCGCAGGACAGCGGTCACGTGTACCACGCGATCCCCGGTTACGGAAATCGGGGATTCTCCGGACCATGACCATTGTCCACAGCAGCCTTGTTCGCCAATGGAACGCCTTTGAAGCAGACCTGACTGCCCGTCTGCACCCTCCCGATTCAGCTCAGCCCCTCCCCTCAAAGCAGATCGACCCCACCCCTGGAGAAATCAAGCAATGGCCACCAAAACCCTCACCCGCGGCATGGGCACCTTCTTCAAGGAATGCGAACACCCCCCGAGCCGCAGGTCCAAGTGCCGTCACCCTTACAAGATCAGGTACCGGGATGCCACAGGTCGGCAGCGTGAAGAGGCCGGCTACGCCACTCAGGACAAGGCGACGACTCGGCTCACCGAGATCTACCAGGCAAAGAAGGGGCCGCTCAAGACTGGGAACACAGAAGCCCAGGAGGTGGCCGAGATGCGGTTCGAGGACTTCGCGGCTCGGTACATCTCGAATCGGAAGCGTGGCCTGGAGTCCAACACCATCGACCAGTACGAGCGCGGCCTCAAGACCCAGATCAACCCCCACGTCGGGGGTCGCCGCGTCGGCACATTCCCCCCGGAGTGATCGAGGACTGGCTCAACGGAATGGAGCTGAACAAGGTTGGCTTGGCCAGCCAGAAGAATGCATACCTTGTCCTGAAACGCGTCATCGAGGCGGCACGACATCGCGGGGCGATCGCGCTGGACCCCTTCCTTGACATCGCCCCTCCCGACTATGTGCTGAATGAGGTGATCATTCCGACCTTCGAAGAGCTCAATGCCATCCGCGACGCGGCCGAGGGCGACGACCTCCGTCTTGTCATTGAGCTCATGTCTGGGTGCGGCCATCGCAACGGAGAAGCTCATGCCGCAAACATCAAGTCGATTGTGGCTGACGATGCCTATCGGATCAACGAGCAGATCCACAGCAATAAGGTCCAGCCTGCACCGCTGAAGCACCGCAAGCGCGGAGAATTCCGCGAAGTGCCACTTCCCAGAAAGACCCACGACTTCTTCTCGTATTTTGCTGATAAATACGGTACCGACAAGAATGGATATCTTCTCGTCAAGGGAAATGGCTCCGGCAACCAGCACATGCGGCATTACTTCTACGGGAAACAGACACTGCGATGGCGATGGGACAGGTGTCTCGAACGGGCCGACGCAGAGGCCAAGTACACGATGTACTCCCTCCGCCACTATTTCGCATCGAACTGCCTTACCCACGGCATTCCCATCACTGATGTCGTGGAGTGGATGGGACACAAAAGGCGGTCGCGGCGAACGCGCGGGCGATGGCCAGCGCCTCCCCGGTGCGCGCGGCCTGCTCGTCGTAGCAGCCACGGGCGTCCAGGACATGGAGTACACCCTGCCGCTGCTGCACCGCGATCGGCTGACCCGAACCCCCGAACAGGCCCCGCCGGGTCTGTTCACCAAGCGCACCTAGGTTTACGTTCCGCTCGGGTCGATATCCGCTTTCCTCCCTGTCGAATTATTCCCCGCCAGTGCCAATTAATCCGGCGGCGGTCGCCTTGCGGCTGTCACCGGTACGCCCGCATTCTGACCTGGCGTCCCTGTCTCCTACCCGTTCGCCATCGCGCTGATGGGCGTGGTGTGCGTGAGCCTGTACGTCGTCTTCAAGCGCCGCGACTGGGTCGGTATCGACGTCGGCAAGGGACACCACTGGGCCGTAGCGATCAACGCCGCCGGTGAAGCCGTCTTCTCCCGAAAGATCTCTACTCAGGTTGAACGCGCGGAGTCCGGTGGCCCGTGACGGTTCTTGATCGTTGCGGGACGATGAGTTTCACCGCAAGTTCAACCCGAGTGACGGCCACCAACAAGGCCCGGGTCGATGGGCGGGGTCATCCATACTTTCTCCTGGCAGACGTTCAGCGGGAGGCGCTTACCGTGGGTATCGGTCAAGGGGACCAGCACCGCGTTATCGCGTGGATCGGCGTGCGGTGGAAGAGCTTGTAGCGCGCTCGTCTCGGGCGGCAGATAGCAGTTGCCCGCCCGATCCAGAGCTTCGCTGTAGCGCAGGTTGACCCGTACTGAGCGTCCAGGGGCAAGCGTCCATCGCGAGGCGGCGCCTGGTGTGGTCGGTGAGGCGATGGTGTCCTCTGCCTTGCCGTTGAAGATGCGGACCCAGGGATAGCCGTCGAAAGTGCACGCCTGGCGTGCCGTGTTGGTCGCGGTGAGCTCGGCCACAGCGAGAGCGCTGGACGCCTTGTTCACGGGTTCGTCGAGGCGGGTGAGAGTCCACTTCAGTTGCGCGGTGAGGCAGTTCTTGAGAGCCTTCTTTCCCACCGCCTGTGAGGTGGGGGATGCACCGCTGCTGGTGGCGGCGTGCGGCTGACCGGATTCCCGGGTGGAACAGGCGGTCATGGCCAGCACCATGCCGACCGCGACTGTTGCGCCGGCTATCGCATGCTTGTTCATTGCCTACGTCTCTCCGTCCGCTGCGTTCGGTGGTCTCGGCGACGCTTTCCTGTCCGCGTGGTGGGACTGCTCGCCGTGCGCGGCGCCATGGCCTCGATTCCGTCACCGGAAGCCCTCGTAGTTGGCGAAAACGGTGCGCGGGCTTGAAATCCGGAGACAGGGGCCTTTGCGTCTTCGGGTATGAGGATGGTGCCGAGGGCTTCCCCGTTCCCCGCTGTGCCTTCCAAAGGCGTTTTCGGGTGGCAGCTCTGAGTGGGCCGGGACCCGTGACGGTTCGTGATCGTTGCGGTACGACGTCGTCATGCGGTACGCGCATGGGGGGCGGACTGACGCCCAAGGAACAGCAGAAGCGGGAGCGGGTGCGCCTGAAGGCAGCTGACTGGTTCGCTCGCGGGGAGAAGACGGAAGCCGTCGCAAGGGACCTACGGGTGACGACGCGGTCGGTGCGGCGTTGGCGGCGGGCGTGGGAGCAGGGCGGTGCGGACGCGTTGCGCTCGGCGGGGCCGGCGTCGGTGGAACGGTTGAGCCCGGCGCAGTGGGAGCGGCTGGAGCGGGAGTTGAAGCGCGGTCCGCTCGCGCACGGCTTTGACGACGAGTTTCAGGGCTGGACGCTGAAGCGGGTCAAGCTGGTGATCGGGCGGATGTTTCACATCGGCTACACGGTGCAGGGCGTGTGGAAGCTGCTGCGCCGGCACGGCTGGAGTGCCCAGGTGCCTGTGCGGCGAGCGCTGGAGCGTGACGAGGAGGCGATCGAGGTGTGGAAGGCCGAGGTGTGGCCCCAGGTAAAAGGACCGCGGCCCACCTGGGCGCCCACATCTGCTTCGAGGACGAGAGCGGCCAGGGGCTGAGGCCACCGAGGGGGCGCACCTGGGCACCGCGCGGACAGCGGCCCGTGGTGCGAGTGCGCGGCCGCAACCGCGGCCGGGTCAACATCGCCGGCGTGGTCTGCTACCGCGCCGGACACCGGCCCCGCTTCCTCTTCAAGTTGCACATCTGGCACGGCCGCCGGGGCGAGCCGAAGGCGTTCTCCTGGCGTCAGTACCGCGACCTGATCGTCATGACCCACACCCAGCTCGGCACCCCGATGGTGTGGTGCTGGGACAATCTGAACGTGCACCTGGTCAAGGAGCTGGTGGACTTCGCCGAGGAGCACAAGGATTGGTTACGCATCTCCCAGATGCCCTCCTACGCACCGGAGTTGAACCCGGCAGAGGGGATCTGGTCGCTCCTCAAGCGACACCTGGCCGACTTCGCTGCGGCCGACCTCGCCCATCTCACCCGCGTGATCAAACGGAAGCTGAAGAAGATCCAGTACCGGCCTCACCTGATCGACGGCTGCCTCCCGCCCACCGGCCTGATCATGGACGACGACGCGACCAGATCACGGGACTCCACGAGTTCAACCTGAGTAACGACGAATCGGAGATCCTCAGCCTCATCGCCACCGCCTGCGAAACCGCAGACGAAGTCCGGTGGGCAGTCGACCTGAGGGGCAAGACCGCGACACTGCTGCTGGTCCTGCTCGCGGCCCACGACCAGCAGATCACCTACGTGCCGGGCCGGAGCGTGAGCCGGGCCGCCGAGGGCTACCGCGGCGAAGGCAAGACGGATGCGAAAAACGCTCTGATCATCGCGGACCTGGCCCGCGTCCGGCGGGACTTCAGCACGATCACGATCCCGTCCGAACAGGCCTGCACCCTTCGTCTGCTGACCGCCAACCGACGCGACCTGATCGCGGACCGGGTCCGGCTCATCAACCGGATGCGCGACCTGCTGTGCGGAATCAGCCCGGCCCTTGGAGTGCGCCTTCGACTACGCCCACTCCAAGGGAGCGGTCATACTGCTGACGCACTATCAGACCCCTACCGCTCTGCGACGCATCGGCGTGAAACGGCTGACCACATGGCTTCAGCATCGCAAGGTCCGCAGCCCCCAGAACATCGCGGAGAAGGCTTTCGAAGCGGCGAATCAGCAGCACACCACCCTGCCGGGCGAGACCCGCGCCGCAGCCCTCCTGGCCGAGCTGGCTCACCAGCTGCTCGCGCTCGACGAACGGATCACGGCCAACGAACGCGAGATCCGCGAAACCTTCCGCGCCGACGACCGGGCCGACATCATCGAGTCGTTGCCCGGCATGGGCCCGATCCTGGGCGCCGAGTTCATCGCCATCACCGGAGATCTGTCGTCCTACCGCGACGCGGGGCGCCTGGCCGCCCACGCCGGCCTGGCCCCTGTCCCGCGCGACTCCGGACGCCGCACGGGCAACCTGCACCGACCCAAACGGTACGACCGCCGCCTGCGCTGGGTCTTCTACCTCTCCGCACAGAGCGCCATGATGTATCCCGGCCCCTCCAGAGACTTCTACCTGCGCAAACGGGCCGAGGGGCTGCGTCACGTCCAGGCCATCCTGGCCCTCGCCCGCCGCCGGGTCGACGTGCTGTGGGCGATGCTCCGCGACCACCGCCCTTACACACTCACCCCAGCGCCCGCCCCGGCCGGCGGCTGAAGCTCCCGTCCCCTGCGGCACTTGACAGGTCGTTGAGATTCAACCAGTGGATGCAACACCGGCTTATGTGATCGATAGTAGATGGTCGTTGAGGCTTCGACGGGTGTCTGCCAACCGAGGCTCTTGCGGGGACGACTGTTGAGCGTGGCTGCGACCGCCTCAATGTCCTCCGCCGCCCATCGAGAAAGGTCGGTTCCCTTCGGGAAGTATTGGCGCAGCAGGCCGTTCGTGTTCTCGTTGGTGCCGCGCTGCCAGGGGCTGTGCGGATCGGCGAAGTAGACCGGGACGCCGGTCTCGACCGTGAACTGCGCGTGCGCCGACAGCTCTTTGCCCCGGTCCCAGGTCAGCGATCGCCATAGTTGCTCGGGCAGGGTGCCGATCGTCACCGCAAGCGCATCTTTCATCGTCACCGCGCCGTAACCGGCCAGCGGCGGCCCGTTCTTGGTACGGGGAAGTGCGCCGTAGCCGTCCTGGCGGGGCAGGTGGACAAGTACCGTGTACCGGGTCGTGCGCTCGACCAGTGTGCCAATCGCCGATCGCTCAAGTCCGATCAGGAGGTCGCCCTCCCAGTGCCCCGGTACGGCGCGGTCGTCGGCTTCGGCCGGCCGTTCGCTGATCAACACCTCTGGCGTGACGTGGGCCCACGCCGTCCGCTTGGACCGGGCACGAGGCACCCGCAGGGCTCTGCCGGTGCGCAGGCAGGCAACGAGCTCACGCTTGAGCTGGCGGTCGCCGCGGTGCGGCTTGTTCCTCCCCTTCCACCGTGGGCCCGGCGGGCCCAGTACCGTCCCGTCCGAGCGGCTGACCTGCCCGGAAAGCCTTTCCTGCACATAGTCGCGCAGCCGGTCGTTCACATCCCGCCCCACGTGCACGAAACCAACTACTACGCTCAACACCAGCGCCAATCGGCGGCTGGAGTCAAGGCATAGAGCCTCCACCGATCCCGGAGCGGTTCAGATCCCCCGCGCTTCGGCAGCTTTGTGCGCTGTACCTGGTCGTCGGTGTGGAGGGCATCACGGCATGACGTGGTCCTTGCCTGAGCCGATACTGACGGTGGCCGTGGATACCCCTGCGCTGACCGTCGGGTGGGCAGCGGAGCCGAAGTGGGACGGTTACCGGGCTCAGCTCGCTGTGTACGCCGACCGGACCGTCGGACGAGGCAGCGTGCTTCTCCGTTGTCGAGCTGGAGTCGCAGGAGCTGGCCGGCGAGGCCCTGCTCTGGGGCATCGACACACACAACCGGACGGCTCACATCGGGATCGCCCTGCGCCCCGCATTCCGCGGCCGCGGGCTCAGCGTCGATGTCCTGCACACGCTGTGCGAGTACGGATTCGCCGTACGCGGACTACAGCGGCTGCAGATCGAGACCCTCACCGACAACACCCCGATGCTCTCGGCGGCAACCAGAGTCGGGTTCACACGCGAGGGAACACTGCGGCTCTCCGCCTGGGTGTACGGCGCATACGCAGACGAAGCCATCCTCGGCCTCCTCGCGAACGAATGGACGCCCCGGAGATGAACAGCAGGAGCCCGACCTCCCGAGAGAGACGCGAACAAAGAGCGCAAGGCGCAACTTTGACGAAGCCCTGAGGGTCTACCCGGTGCTGGTCGGCGGTGGCGTCTCGTCGAGACCCCCACCTTCGGATCGAGAGTCGTCCACCTGCGCCACCGCGTGGTGCGCCGGCCGACTCGAGCCGAAGGCATGGAACCGGGCCGCGGTGATGTTCGGGGCGGAGGTCGGCCCGGCGATCCTCGAATTAATCCGCGCGACAGGGCATTTAATCCTCCCCTTCGGACCTTGCTGCCGCTCTCCTCATGGTTCTAGCGTCTGGCAAAGGCTCACGGCAGGGCGAACGAGTGCCGAGCGGCTCGAACCGGTAACCGCAATTCCGGATCGAGCCGCGGACGCCGGCCGTGTCACACCATCCGCACGTAGCGCTTGGCCCCGACGAACCCAGCAAAGGAAGCTCCCATTCCAGCTAAGACAAGATCGGCATCCTGGGTGAGGACCAGGCCGTTGCCGAGCAACACCCGGTGGGCCGTGGACTGCGTCGGCGCCGTCTCCGGTCCGCGGCCCGCGAGTTCGGGGAGATACAGCGGGCGCCCCACCGGGCGGACCGGCGTCGCAACCGGCAGATCCCAGCATCAACCTCGGCGGACAAGCGCGCGGATTGCTCCGCGGGCGGCTGGAGCGCTCCGGCGGACACCGCTCCCAAAGGAAACGTGAGAGCGCGTGATATCCGGAGATGGTGACCAGGTGACCACGCGTTCGGAACGGGTGATCGCCGGACGGTATCTGCTTCACGACGTCCTCGGCAGAGGCGGCATGGGCACGGTCTGGCGCGCCCACGACCAACTGCTGGACCGGTCGGTCGCCGCCAAGGAACTGCACGTCCTCACCGACGGCGACGAGGACCACCGCGTACGGGTACGGCGTGCCATCCGCGAGGCCCGCGCGGTCGCCCGGGTGCCGCATCCCCATGTGGTGGGAGTCCACGACCTGGTCGAGTCCGAGGACCGGCTGTGGATCGTCATGGAACTCGTCGAAGGGTCCTCACTGGCGAATCGGACGGCCGAGACCGGACCGCTCACACCGCAGCAGACCGCCGCCGTCGGCCTGCAACTGATCGACGCGCTGGACGCCGTCCACGCGGTCGGGACTCTGCACCGGGACATCAAGCCCGCCAACGTGCTGCTGCGCCGTGACGGCAGCGCCGTCCTCACCGACTTCGGCATCGCGGCCCTGGACGACGGCGAGTTCCTGACGAGCACCGGTCAAGTGGTCGGCTCCGTAGAGTTCATGGCGCCGGAGCGCGTGATGGGAACAGAGGTCGGACCGGCCTCCGACCTGTGGTCACTGGGCGCCACGCTCGCCACGGTGTGCTGCGGCGAGTCCCCCTTCCGCAGGCCGGGAGCACCCGCGACGATGCACGCCGTGGCGTACGAGGAACCCAGCCTGTCGGAGCGGCTCGGTCCGCTGCGCCCGGTCGTCGAAGCGCTGCTGCGCAAGTCCCCGGCCGAGCGTCCTTCGACGGCAGCCGTGCGTTCCGCGCTGCGAGGCGTCGTGGCCGGCGAGCCGGACGTCGAGTTCCTGCCGCCGGCGACCGTACTCGCGCTCCGGCCTGCGGCCCCGATGGCCGACGCGAACACGATGGCCGCCAACCCGAAATGGCGCGTCCCGGCGGCGGAGACCGTGCCGCCGGGGCGTCACACCACGCCGCTCGAACTCCCACAGCCGCAGCCGCAGGCGCAGGCATCCCGCTCGGCGTGGCCGAAGCGACTGCGGTGGGGGCTGGCCGGAACGGCCATACTGGCGGCGGGCGTTGCGGGCGGTCTCTTCCTCACCGGAACGCTGCCGCTCAAGGATGATCCGAACACTCCGAAATCGGGGACGGTCCGTCAGGTCGTCGAGTCGACGGCCGGTTGGCAGCCGGTCACCGGCGTTTCCGTCCATCAGGGCGACCGGATCACCGTCCAGTTCGTGTCCGGAGAATGGACGGCCAACTCCCGAAAGCTGCCCATGACCGGGCCGGCCGGTTACGACCCGAAAACCAACCAGCTGCCGGAGGGAACGAAGGCCTGCAAGGTCAAAGTCGGGGCTCCGTTCGGCTCCTTGCTGGCCCGACTCGTGGGTGAGCAGGACTTCCCGATGCACTTCGTCGGGCGGAAGCTGACTTTCCGGGCGACCGGCGACGCCCGCCTGCAACTGGGCATGAACGACGCCTCCGGTGCCTGCTCCCAGGACAACAGCGGCACGCTGACCGTGCAGGTGCACGTCACGCCTCAACCCTGACCCGGGCCGCGTCAGCCCCTCCGGCGCGCGGCAACACCGCATACGCCCAGGTGTCCTCCCTCTGAGTGGCTCCACAGAATTCCCACAAAGACGCCCTCTAGCTTCTCGCGCCACGGGGGACGGACGACTGATCTCCGTCCCCCCACGCAACAGTTGTGCTCAAAGAGGGGGGCGCCTTACGCCATGCTGACCGAGACGACGACACGGGCCTTAAGCGCGCACGAGGCCCTGGTACTGAGCCTGCTGCGCGAGCACGGTCCCCTCACCCGGGGAGACTTGCGGATCCTGAGCGGCCTGTCCCGCACCACGCTCTACGACGCCGTCGCGGCGCTGATGGACAACGGCCGCGTCCTCGCCTCGGTTCCGGAGGCGGCCCGGCGCGAGCGGGGCCGCCCGGCGGAGGTACTGACCGTGAACCCCGGGGCCGGCCGGCTGCTCGGCATCGAGTTCGCGCGACGGGCGGTGCGGGTGGCCGCGATGAACGCGGCGCACGAGATCGTCGGCACCACCGGCGAACCGCACGGCCCCGACACCCCGTGGCAGACCCGCATCGACCTCGCGTGGCGACTGGCGGACAAGCTGACGCACGGGACGCTGCGACCGGGCGCCCTGAACGGCATCGGCGTCGGGGTGGTCGGACCGGTCGGCACGCCGGGGCAGGGCCCGCTGTGGGCGCCTCGGCACGACATCGTGGCGGCACGCGTGCGCGAACGCTTCGGCGCACCGGCACTGATCGACAACAACACCCGGCTGGCCACCCTGGCCGAGACGATCTGGGGTGCCGCCGCGGGTGAACAGAACGTGCTGTACCTGCGGTTGTCGCACGGCGTCGGCGGCGGACTGGTGATGGCCGGCACACTGCACCGCGGCGCCCACGGCCGCTCCGGGATGTTCGGCCACATCACCGTGGACCCGGGCGGCGCGCCCTGCGAGTGCGGTGCGATCGGATGCCTGGAGACAGTGGCGTCGATCGGGGCCGTACTCGACGCCTGCCGCACCGCGGGAACCGCGGCAGCGGACCTGCCGGAACTGGTGGGCGCGCTGGAGTCCGGCGACGCGGCCGCGCACGCGGTTCTGGCACGGGTGGGCACGCAGGTCGGCAGGGTGCTGGCCGATGTGAGCCATGCCGTCGGACCCGACGTGATCGTCATCGGCGGCGAGCTGGTCGACGCCGGTCGAGCCCTGATGGCGCCGATCGAGCACATGCTCGACACGCATGTCGCGCGCTGCTCGTACGGGGTGCCCCGAGTGATTCCGGCCGGACTCGGCGATACCGGCACCGCCCTCGGCGCCCTCGCTCTGCTCCGGCGGCACCCGGATCACGAAGCGCCCGGGCTGCGGGAGGCAACCCGGGCGCTCATGCCGTGACACGGAGACGTCAGCCGCTCCGGCCGCCGGTCACCCCGTCTCTCTCAGAGGGTCACTTCAGCACCTTCTGCCGGACGACGATGTGACCGGCGTCGGGGTTGAGGCTCCCGCCGAGCCGCCTGAAGGCGCCGTCGGTCAGGTCCAGGCACTTGGGTTCCGCCTTCGTGTGCTTGAACGTGCCGCGGTCGTTGATGCGCACGACCAGGGACTTGCCGTTCGCCACGTTGGTGACCCGCACCCTCGTGCCGAAGGGCAGCTGGGGATTGCGGGTGAGCGAAGTCGCCGCGGTGTTCTTGCTGTTGTCGAAGATGTCGCCGTTGGCGGTGGTGCTGCCGGCGGGTATCGGGCCGTAGTGCGTCGCCCAGCACTTCGGCCTCTGAGCCTGCGCGGAGGCGGTCGCGGCGGAACTCGCCGGAGCCAGGGCGACCATCGCGGTCAGTACGGCCGCACCGGCCGCGATGGAGGCGTGCAGGGTCCGCTTGCTCATGTTCTTTCCCTCGTTTCTCATGATTTCGACTGATTGATCTTGTGTTCAGCCCGCGGAGCGATAGGCGACGCCCACCCGGTTGGCCGTCGCACCGTGGTAAAGGCCGGTGCCGTCGCCGTGGTCGGTGGAGAGGGTGAACCACGCGTAGCGCCGGACGTAGTCCAGGTGCTGGAGCATGGCCGTCGACTTCTTCACGAATGCGGCCTGTTGCGCCTTGGACGGATAGCGCGGGGTGCCGGACGAGAAGTCGATCAGGGCGTATTCGGTGAGCCAGATCGGCTTCTTGTAGCGCTTGTGCACGGCCTCGAGATAGCTGCGCAACTGCCCCGTCGCGCGCTGGGCGTCGAAGTCCGCGCCGTACCAGTGCAGGGGGATGAAGTCGACGTGGTAGTGGCGGGCGGCGGCGCCCTTCATGAACCGGTCCAGCCAGCCGCCGGCGACATCGCCGCCGGTGGCCACGGCGGGGGCGCCGAGCCGCAGACCGGTCGACTGGAGCCGGGGCCACAGGTCGAGTGCCTGCTTCACGGTCATGTGGGCCTGATCCGACCTGTCGGGCTCGTTGAAGCCGAGCAGGTTCTTGCCCTGCTTCTTGGCCAGACCGAGCTCCTTGTTCGTCACCGAGCCCGCGTCATGGATCATGGGCACGAACTCGACACCGCGCGGCGGCTTGATTCCTCCCTTGCCCGACGACCAGGTGTAGAACCAGCCGGAGTTCGAGTCGGCGAGCGCCTTGGTGACGCCGTCGAACTTCCAGGCGCTGATGCCCTTCTTCTTCGCCGCGGAGGTGGCGGTAACGGAATGGCCGCCGGCCGCGAACGCAGTGGGCGCGGCGCTCTGGCTGCCGGCCACGAGCACGGCCGAGAGCAGGAACGGCAGGGCGAGGACGCGTACCTTCCGCATGACGCCTCCCTCAGCAGCTGAGGTGCGCGCCGGCGCCGACGTGGAGCATCTTGGTGAACTTCTTGTACTTGGCGACCCGGTCCTTCATCTCGGCCGGGTTGCCGCCGTTGCACTCGATGGCGCCGTTGATGCTGCGGATGGTCTCGCCGAAGCCGCCGCTCTTGACCATCGCGTGGTGGGGCGTCATGGTGCCGGGGCCGGACTGGGTCATCCAGTACCAGAGCGCGAGCTTCCAGGTCACGACGGGGTTCGTCGCCGCGAGGTTCGGGTGGTTCAGCAGGTCGATGTGGACCGCGTCGCCGGCCGCCTTGTAGTTGTAGTTCCAGCTGATCTGGAGCGGGCCGCGGCCGTGGTACGCGGACTGGCCGGCCGGGCAGCCGTAGGGCTCTTGCTGGCAGTAGGTCGGCCAGTTGGCCTTGTTCTGCTCGTTGATGTAGATCAGCCCGCTGGTCTCGTGGCTGACGTTCGCGAGGAAGGCCGCGGCCTCACGCTTCTTGGTCTTGGCGTCGCCGGTGTGCGCGAAGGCCGGGAATGCCTTCATCGCCTTGACCAGGCCCTCATAGGTGTAGAGCTTCTTGTGGTGCGGGAACATCTTGTTGTACTGAGCCTTGCTGACGACGAATCCACCGCTTTGCTCTGCGGCGGACGCCGTGTTGGTGCTCAGATTGACCGCGGAGATCGCTATCAATGCGGCGGTGAGCACGACATAGACGGCACGTAGCCTTCGCATACGGGAAACTCCTTGTAGTAAAGGCGGGTTGCCCATCGGAACCCGGATACGAAGCTACCTGCCGCCGCCCGGAGAAAGGGCTCAGAAATTGCTTCGGGAAGGGCAGTTGTTGCTCGCAGTTGTTGCTCGGGGAGTCCGAGCGCGACAACCGCGTGCAGAACAGACGAGCATATAATCCGGAGTAGCTGTCGCCATCCTCGCGATCGGGCGCCGGCGTTCTTCTGGAGGGGATTCATGCGACCGGTCATCAACCGTGCAGGACACGACTTCGAGACCGAAGCCCTGGTCATACGCACGGACTACTCGGACGACGAGGCGTGGCGAGCGGTCGTGGCGCTCCTCGATCAGTCCGACGACGAGTTCGAAGTCCGCCACCATCTGGTGGACGACCGTGCCTATGCGGGAGCGAGCCCGGACGAAATGGCCCTCTCCGCCGTGGCCGCCGACCCGGGACTCGAAGTGGTGTTCCTGGCCGACGCCGCCACGATGACCGGCGACCACAGCCTCCTCGCGGTCTCCACCAGACCCGAGGAGCTGGAAGAGGGCGACGAGGAACTCGGCTGCGAGTTCCGACTGTCGCCCACACTGGTCAACGATGTGCATGTGAACCTGGCCATCGGACACCTGGACTTCTGGGAGTTCGCGTACAACGCGGTGCGCGCCGAGGACAAGATCCTGCGCTGGTGACGGAGAGCACTAGCGGCCGGTCTTGAAGCAATTTAGGTGCGCTGTACCACAACGTCGCCGGATAGCTTGAGTTACCGCTCTCGATTCCTGTCTTGATTGGGGAGAACTCTTGTCCGGTACTTGACGACGGCACTTGTGGGCATGGTCGCGTCCGCCGCGCTGCTGACCGCGCCCGTCTCCACGTCCGCGGCCCCCATTGCCGCCGCGATGCAGAAGGCAGTGGTCAAGCTGACCAACGCCAAACGAAAGAAGGCCGGTTGCTCGGCACTCCAAATCAGGCCCGCCCTGCACGTGGCCGCGCAGCGCCACACGGCGGACATGGCGCAAGACCACTACGTCGGGCACACCGGCTCCAACGGCAGCACCATGGTGGACCGGGTCGAGGCAGCCGGCTACACCGGCTGGAGCTCACTGGCGGAGAACGTCGCGGCCGGTCAGGCCACCGCCGCCGGCGTGGTCAAGGCGTGGATGAAGTCGCCGGGCCACCGGGCGAACATCCTCAACTGCTCGCTCAAGCACATAGGCGTCGGCTACGTGAAGGCGTCCGGCTCGGCGGGTGGCCCGTACTGGACGCAGGACTTCGGCGCGAAGTTCTGAACCCATGCCTCTGAACCGACGTGCCTGAGCCGACGCGTCTGAACCGAATATGAGCCGGCCGCCCCCCGGGAGTATTCGCGGGGCGGGCGCCTCGGGGGGGAGGGGTGGTGGGGTGAGGGGGTGATGGGGTCCTACGCTCGACACAACGTC
>NZ_JBSHAY010000018.1:19832-178083 GCF_053611725.1 Streptomyces sp. NPDC054783
GCGTGGGGCGATACTTACCCACCCCCGCCCTCGCCCCGCCGGGCCCGGCCCCGCCGGCACGCACCCCATGTCGCGCGGGCCGCCGGGGGTGTTGGGGGGGGGGGCGCCCGACTCGTGGAGCAGGGGTCATGGGGTCATGGGGTCATGGGGTCATGGGATCACCAGAACGTCACGACGAAGCCCTCGCACTTGGCGCACTGCCGCATCGTCTTGTTGCCGGTCTCCTGGTCCTGCTTGGACCAGGCGTAGGCCTTGGGGCAGTGCTTCTTGATGGCATCGCTGTAGGCGGAGGTGGCATCCCGGCTCGGGTTCACGCACAGCACGGTCTTCCCGGCGGAGTTGTGCTGCCGGTCGGCCTTCGGGCAGTAACGCAGCAGGTTCTTCCGGCAGCCCTGCTGCGAGCACGAGCCGTTCTTGGTGACCTTCTCGGCTCCCTTGGGCGCGATGGTGATGGGGAGTGAGAAGGCGTTGACGTAGCTGACGTCGTACCAGGGCGCCTTCGTGTCCTTCTTGTCGAAGTTGAACTCGGCGAGGCTGACCGGCTGTTCGCCCGTCTTGCAGCGCTGGGCGAATACTCCGCAGTCGCCGATGGCGCAGTGGAACGTGCTTCCCGACTTGCCCGAACATCCCTGGCGGGCGAAGAACTTGCCGCGCCAGTGGTGGGGGGCCTTGTCCTCCGGGATGGTCACGGTCGCCGACTGCCCGGGCTTGAGCACGGGCAGCGACTTCAGGTTCTTCGAATCTCCGTCGGGCTCGTCCTTGTTGACGGTGCTGCCGATCCACAGCTTCTTCCCGGACCGGTTGACGAACGTCACCGTGTGGGCGCCGGCGGCCGCACTCGCCTCGGGTGCGGCGACGGTGGTAGCGGCGGGCACGGTGCGGGATTCGTCGGCCACGGCGGCATGCGCGGCTCCGGCGGACGCGACGGCCGGCATGAGACACAGCACGGCCGCGAGAAGCAACTCACGTAATCTCTTCACCTGGTACTCCCTCGGTGGTCGCTTGCTGCACGCAAGAGCGGGTGTCTCAGAACGGGGTCAGCGTCAGGTGCATGTGCTGGGGGCTGGGGTCCTCGATGTAGGAGGCCCAGTCTGCGACGTCGTCGAAGGCGAAGCCGTAGGCCTTGCCGTTGCTGGTCGCGGCGTGGATGGCCTTGGCGTAGTGGTTGGTGACGGCGGTGTCGTAGAAGGTGGCCGCGCGGGTGGTGGGCTGCTTGCTGTGGCTCAGCAGCGTCGAGCGGTTGAACGCGGCGCCCAGGGCGGCGGCGACGGGGCCGGTGATCCCGTCGTTGGGGGCGGCGAGCGCCCCGTCGCAGAAGAGCACGTCACGGGTGGAGGGCTTGGCGAAGGAGACCTGCGCGGGGCCGCTGAAGGTGAGCTGCTGGTTCCTGACCCGGCCGGTGAATGTGCCCGCGTTCGTCCTGACGACGAGGTTCTTGTTCTGGTAGGTGTGCCAGACCTTGTCGATGTAGTCGTCGAAGTAGCGCTGGGGGAACCGGCCGGCGTCGAGGCCGTGGCTCGGGGCGATGACGCGCCGGTCGGCTATGACGAGGTGCTTGAAGTCCGGGTGGTTCCTCAGGGCGTTGAAGACCTTCACGCGGCCGCCGGCGGGCAGCCGGCCGGTGCTGTGGTTCTTCGCTCCGTTCAGCCCGATCATCATCGGAACGCTGAACATGTCCACCATGGTGGTGTTGCAGTGCATGCCGGACGCGTCGTGGGTGAACTCCACGAAGTCGTGCAGCACGGAGAAGTTGGGGTCGGACTCCACCCAGCCGGCCGGCTGCTGAAGACCGATCTTGCCGTCGGCGCCCCTGACGGCCTTGAACTTCAGCTTGTGGCCGAGGGCCACGTAGATGCGTCCGGACATCTGCGGCAGTCGCAGCTCGGTCGCGCCGTGGGCGGTCAGCGGGATGGAGTAGTCGGCGAAGCCGCCCGCGTGGTTGTCGGAGAGCTTGACGGGGGCCAGGGTGCCCCGCCGGGTGAGCCGTACCTGCCGGTCTCCCTTGCTGCCCACGACGTACAGGTGGACCTTGCCGTTGGCGAACTTGCCGCTGCTGTTGACGACCGTGAGCGGCAGCCCCCCTCGCGCGGCCTCGGCGGCCGGGTCGGCGCCGTCGGAGTCGGCGAAGGCGCGCGGGGCGGCGGAGACGATCGCCGATCCGGCTAGGGCACCCGCCATCGAGGCGAGCGCTCTGCGGCGGGTGGGCGGGTGGGCGTCGGACGAGAACATGCGGAAATTCCTCTCTCCAGTGCTGTGTGTGACGGAACACGCTGGGGAAACGGGCGCGCGCGGACGCCCGCCCACGCGGTGCCCTGGCCGCGGCGGGCGGCCAGGGCACCCATGGGAAGCCCTGCTACGGGTGTCCGGCGCTCCAGCAGCCGTCGCCGTGGCAGTTCTTCAGCCCGGTCAGCGCGTCGTGCAGCTTCGCCAGGCGGGCCTGGCTCAGCTGTCCGGCGGTGTTGTGCAGCTCGTCGGGGTCGGTGCTCAGGTCGTAGTACTCCTTCGCGCCGCTGTCGTACTCGACGTAGGTGTAGGAGTTGGTGCGCATGGCGTGGTAGTTCGGCGGGCTGACGCTCTCGGTGCCGTCGTTGTCCGGGTCGTCATGAGCCGGCTTGGCGTGGCGGTGCTCGATCAGGTTGGCCGTGCGCCAGCCCGCGTCCGAGCCGCCGTCCAGGAGGGGGAGCATGCTGTGCCCGTCCACCTTGGACGACACCGCGGCGCCGCCGATCTTCTCGAAGGTGGGCGCGAAGTCGATGTTCGACACCTGGGCGTGGCTCGTCCGTCCGGCCGCGACACCGGGTCCTGCGATCACCAGCGGCACGCGGACGTCGGTGTCGAAGGCCGTCTGCTTGCCCGCCTTGAGCCGGTACTCACCGAGGTGGAAGCCGTTGTCGGAGCTGAAGACGACGTAGGTGTTGTCGGCGACGTGGGCGCTGGTCAGGCTCTGGCGCAGCTTGCCGAGCATCTTGTCGACCGCCTGGAGCGACTGTGCGCGCTTGCGGAACTTCTTGTCGATCGCGGTCTTCTCGCTCTGGGTCAACGGGTTCTGCCGGGCCAGCCACGGCGGCGCGTTGGTCGGGAGCTTGTCGAAGGCGGGGCCCTGCGGCGCCTTCAGGCCAGGGAAGTCCTTCTTGTCCCGGCGGGCCGGCGTGGACGGACCGTGCGGTGTGAAGAGGGCGACCTCCAGCATGAACGGCTTGTTCGCCGCCGCGGACTTCTTGATGAACGACTGGCCCTTCTCGCTCAGGACGTCGGTCAGATAGTCCTTGTTCTTGTCGCCGTGGGGTTCCATCTTGTGGTTGTGGGCGAGCTTGTAGTTGTACTCCGGGTAGCCGTTGCCGACGACGTCCCACTGGCTCCACCCCTGCGGCACGTACGGCTGCTGGCCGTCGACCGTGGACTTGGGGTCGTAACCGTTGAGGTACTTGCCCATCATCGCGGTGCGGTAGCCCTTGGCCTTCAGGGCGGCGGCGAAGGTGTCCTTCTCCAGGCCGTTGTCGTGGAAGGCCTTGAAGCCGCCGTTGGACCCTGCCGTGTTGCTGAGGACGTCGGTGTTGTGCGGGTACTCACCGGTGAAGATGGACGAACGGGACGGGCAGCACAGCGAGTTGCTGACCACGAAGTCGCTGAACGACGTGCCCTGTGACTGGAGCTTCTGCACCTCGGGCATGTACTGGAGCAGGTTTGTGGACATGTCGTCGGTGAGTACGAAGACGATGTTCGGTTTGGCCGCTGCCGTGGCCGCGGCCGGCTTCACGGTGGGGGCGGTGGCGTGGGCTGTCGCCGCGCTCATTCCGCTCTGAGCGGCGAACACCATCGCCGCCAAGCCGGCTGTAAGTGTCAGCAATTGACGAGTGCGAATCATGCTGGGAGCGTGGCAGCAGGAATCCGCCCCGGTCAATATCAGATTGCCTCCCGCCGAATTATTCCGTGCTCAGGCCAATTAATCCGGACCAGTCGCCTTGCGGCAGCCTCTGATTCCCCTGCACTCTATACACGGCACCTGCATCGAGAGCCGTGGAACCGGACGAGAGGAAACCGGGCGTTGAAGGTAACCAGCGGGGTGGGGAGCAAAGCATGGAACTCCCTGCACGTGTGGAAGCAAACGTTCAAGAAGGGCGTCCACACGTTCCATCTGCCGTCGTCTTCAGGAATCAAACTGAATGCCCATCTGAGCGGGCTTCTGAAAATTCGCGAAGGTCACGGCACACGGACAGGGAAAGAGGCGTTCCCACTTCCCGACGACGTGTGCATCATTCCCCCGGGGCTGAGCCGGACGCTGGTCGTGGCACCGACCGGTGACGAGCCCGTGACGATCGCCACCCTCACCCTCCCGGTCGACACGCTGCGCCGGTTCATCACCGAGGAGGACCTGCGGTCACGCGTCCCGTATCTGTGGGATCCGCACCCGGTGACGCGGTTCGACCCGCTCCTCGCGGCCATGGTGAAGGCGGTGGCGGCCGCGAGCGAGGTCGGCGCTGACGACCTGTACGCGCAGTCGGCGGCGCAGTTCATCGCCGCCCACCTGCTCGCGCCGCACTCGTCCGGTTCGGGCAGGACAGCCGGCCTGCTGAGCTCAGGGCAGCTCGAGACGATTCTGTCCTATATGCGGGCCAACCTCGAACAACCGGTCTCGGTCGGCGACCTGGCGTCCCTGGTCTCCTTCAGCCGTTTCCACTTCGTACGCTGTTTCAAGGCCACCACCGGATTCACCCCGTACCGCTATCTCACCGAACTCCGGATCGACCTGGCCCGCAAGTATCTCGAGACCGGCGACGACACCATCGCCCGCATAGGACGGCGCTGCGGATTCTCCGGTTCCGAGCACTTCTCGCGGAGCTTCCGCCGCATCATGGGATGCACGCCGTCGCAGTACCGGACGAGGCGCTCCTGCGGTCTCGGGCAGAGCCTGCCCGTACTTTGATCGGTATCCTCCGGGCAAGCTCGTTCGACGCGGTGAAACCGAGGTGTGCATGGCAGGCAAGGCCGGGCGGGTGCTGGTGGTCGACGACGACGCGGCGATACGGCGGTCACTGGCACGGGGGCTGAGGCTGAGCGGATTCACGGTGACGGTCGCGGACGGCGGTCACACCGGTCTGGCGGAGGCCCGCGTCGGCCGCCCCGACATCGTCGTCCTGGACGTCAGCATGCCCGTTCTCAGCGGCATCGACGTGTGCCGGGCCCTGCGCGACGACGGCGACGACGTACCCGTGCTGATGCTCTCCGCGCTGGACGAGACGGCCGACCGGGTGGCGGGCCTACAGGCGGGCGGGGACGACTACCTGGTCAAGCCGTTCGCACTCCAGGAGTTGGTCCTGCGGCTGCACGCCCTGCTGCGCCGCCGCCCGCCGGCCGCCACCGGCCCCCTCCGCGTCGGCGGCCTCGTCCTCGACCCGGCCGCCCACCAGGCCGTTCTGGACGACCGGCCACTGCAACTGACCCGGCGCGAGTTCGCGCTGCTGGAGATCCTGGCCCGCAACGCGGGCATCGTGCTCACCCGCGAGCAACTGCTGGACTGGGTCTGGGGATACGACTTCCAGGTCCGCAGTGACGCCGTCGACACCTTCGTCAGCTATCTGCGGCGCAAGCTGGAGGCAGGCGGCCGGCCCCGGATGGTGCACACCGTGCGCGGGGTCGGTTTCGTCCTGCGCGCGGACCGCCAGACCCCGCACATCGAGGGCACGCCGTGAAACTGTCCACCCGTATCGCGCTCGCGGTCGGCGTGAGCGTGCCCGTGCTGGTCCTCGCTTCCGGCTGGCTGCTGCTGCACCTGGTCAGCAGCGACCTGCGCACGCACCAGAACGACCAACTACGCGCCCGCGCGACGGTCGTCGCCCGGAACGCCAAGGCGTATCTGGACGTGGCCGGGACCGACCACCCGCTCCTGAAGCAGGTCCGCCGACGCCGGCTGATCAACTCCGCCCGGGATGTGGGCGTCCGGCTGAAGGGGCCGCAGGACACGATCTCGGCCGGCCCGCAGCCCGAGCCGAACCCCACGCTGCCCCGCAACGCCCCGACGCCCGTCACCGTGACCTCCGGCGGCAAGGACTGGCTCGTCCTGTCACTGCGCGTCGGTGCCGCGGCGCGAGAGAGCAACACCCCGAATCTGTGGCTGCTGTCACCGGACACGGCCGAGGACGAACTGGCGCTGGTGCGCCAACGGGTACTGACCGGTGCGCTGGTGGCCGCCGCACTGGCCGGTGCCACCGCCTGGGCCATCGCCGCCCGGGCGGTTCTTCCGCTACGGCGGCTTCAGCGGCGTACCAGTGGACTGGACCCCAGGACCAGCACCGTACGCCTGGAGCACACGCCGACCCGGGTCACCGAGGTGGACGACCTGGCGTACACGGTGCAGACCGTGCTCGCCCGCTACGACGAGCAGGCCGCGCGCACCGGGGAAGCACTGGCCACCGCCCGCGCGTTCGCCGCGACCGCCTCCCACGAGCTGCGCACCCCGCTGATGAGCATGCGCACCAACCTCGACATCCTCACCGACCACCCCGGCCTCGACCCCGAGGACCGGGCGGAGGTGCTCGGGGACCTCGGGCGCGAACACACCCGGCTGCTCGGTCTGCTGGTGATGCTGAAGGCGCTCGCACAGGGCGACCTGATCGAGGCGGACGCGTTCTCGCCACTGGACCTCGGGGAGCTCGTGGAGGCGTCGGTCTGCGACCTGCGGCGCACCCGCCCCGACGCCGAAGTGTCCGTACGCACCACCGCGGGGGTGCGTGTCGACGGCTGGGAGCAGGGTCTGCGCTCGGCGGTGGACAACCTGCTGACCAACGCCTGGACCCACGGCCGCGCCGAAGACGGCGTCGCCCGCATCGAGGTGACCCTGCGCCCGCCGCTCGGTGGGCGTGCGGCGACCGCGGTGCTCGTGGTGGACGACCACGGCCGCGGCATCCCTCCCGAAAGCCGCGAGGAGATCTTCCAGCGTTTCCACCGCGGCCCCGACAGCCCCGGCTCCGGCCTGGGCCTCACCCTGGTCGCCCAGCAAGCCGCCCTCCACGGCGGCCACATCACCGTGTCGGACCGCCCTGACGGCCGGCCCGGCACACGCTTCGAGCTCCACCTGCCGGCCACGGGCGTCCAGGACACGGAGTACACCCTGCCGCTGCTGCACCGCGACTGGCTGACCCGAACCCCCGAACAGGCCCCGCCGGGCCTGTTCACCAAGCACACCTAGGTTTACGTTCCGCTAGGGTCGATATCCGCTTTCCTCCCTGTCGAATTATTCCCCGCCAGTGCCAATTAATCCGGCGGCGGTCGCCTTGCGGCTGTCGCCGGTACGCCCGCATTCTGACCTGGCGTCCCGGTGTCCTTCCGAACTCTGCAGCGGTCTCGCATGCAATTAACTCTCAGCGATGCGGATGCAAAGGATCTGGCATGAGTACTGAATTGCGAGAAACTCCCGCGGCCGCCTGCGACGAGGAGTTGATGGAGCGGGCCCGCACCGCGGCACGGACGTTGGCGGCGAACGCCGCACGGCCGGAGCATGATCTGCGTCCGGCCGCGGATTCCCTGGCGGTGGTACGGCGGGCCGGACTGTTCGCGATGGGCGTCCCGCGCGATGCCGGCGGGGCCGGAGCCGGTCTGCGGACCCAGGTGCGGGTGATCGCCGAACTGGGGCAGGGGTGTCCGTCGACGGCGTGGATCACCGCACTGTCCACAGCCTTGAAGACCGTGGGCTCGTCGGTGTTCCCCGAGGCCACCCGCGAGGTTCTGTTCGCCGACCCCGACGCGATCATGTGCGGTTCCACCACACCGCTGAGCGCCCTGGGCGAGCGGACCAGTTACGGTTTCAGCGTCTCGGGGCGGTGGCAGGCCGTCGCCGGCTGCGAGGACTCGGCGTGGGCGGTCCTCGCGGTACCCGTGCACGCGGAGGGCCAACCCAACCTGTATTGCCCGGCATTGATCTCGACCAGGGACCTCTCCGTCGAACGCGACCGGCCCGTCACCGGCATGGCCGGAACGGGCAGTCACACGCTCGTGGCCCAGGACGTGGCGGTACCCCCGGCCTACGTGGTGTTCCCCACCGCCGAAGCGGACCGGGCCCCCGGCTTCCCCGCCGCTTCGACGGCACTGCTCGGCATCGCCGTCGTCATGCTCGCCCCGCTGCTCGGAGCCGCACGCGGCGCCCAGCACGCGATGGAGAAGGTGTCGGCGGGCGTCGACGCCCTCACGTCGGCCGTCCATCACCCACCGTCCCGGCCGTGGCTCACCACCGCCTGCCGGCTCCTCGACTCGGCGACAAGCCGCGTTCTGCGCGTAGCGGATGCCCTCGACGACCGGCTCCATCAGCTCCATGCTCCCGCGAACTCCGTGTTCCGCCCCGCGCGGGAACACCCGTGCATGCGGGCGGAGATGGCGTCCGCCGCGCAGGAATGCCGGGAGGCCGTGGACTGGCTGCTGGACCCGCACAGCCTGGGCGGCTTCGCCCCGGGCGCCTCGCTGCGGCGCATCTGGCGCGACCTGGCGGTCATCATGCGCCACCCGCAGTTCGGCTCCCACACCGTCGCGGAGGACTACGGCCGGGTTCTGTTCGGTCCGGGGACAGCGGCCGTACCGATGCCCTGACGGTTTCGGCCGCGCGGCTTCACGACGGGCCACCGCGGCCGGCACGGCATGACACACCCGTTGACGCCCACCCTACTTAATTTCTACTGTGTAGCAACCAAGGGGGTGCCGATGGGCCGCACGCTGGAACTGCTGGAGTCGCACGTCAGCGACCGGACGCAGTGGCAATTCGTGGTTCTCAAGGACGTCGGTCGCCTCGCGCTCGGCGAGTGCTCCGACTCCGGACAGCCTGCGAAACTGGTGGCCGAACTGGAGTTTCTGGCCGGGCAGCTGCGTGGCCGGGATCTGTCGGCCGACCGGGCCGGCATCGTCGACGCGCTCGCGCGGCGGGTCGGCGAGCAGACGCGGCCGGACGCGTTCGTCACGGCGACGCTCATGGGCGGTCTGGAGCAGTTGCTCACCGATCACGCGGCACAAGCGGCGGGCGAGCCGGTCTGGAAATGGCTCGGCGGTTCAGCTCCCGCACCGGTGCGTCTGTACGCGAACATCAATCGGGTGCCCGGAGGGCGTGCGCCGGGCGATGTGGCGGCGGCGGCGACGAAGGCGGTGGCGGCCGGCTTCTCCGCGGTGAAGTGCGCGCCGTTCGACGTCGCGGACGGAGACCGACCGCTTGCCGCCACCGGTCTGCGCCGACTTCGTGCGATCCGCGAGGCCGTCGGCGACGACATCGAGTTGAGGGTGGACTGCCACGAGCGGCTTCCGGCCGAGGAGATCCACCGCCTTCTGCCGGCCCTCGAAGACCTCGGCATCGGCTGGCTGGAGGACGCGGTCGCCATGGAGCAGACAGAGAGCCTTCGCGCGTTGCGGGCCGCCACGACGATCCCGCTGGCGGGCGGCGAGTTCATGTTCCATGCCGCGGAGGCCGACACGGCGGTGTCCGAGGGCCTGCTCGACGTCCTGATGCCCGATGTGAAACACGCGGGCGGCATTCAGCGTGTGCTGTCCATCGCGCGAGGCGCACCGGAGACAGCCGTCTCGCCGCACAACCCGTCGGGTCCGGTGGCCACTGCGGCCGCCGCCCACCTGTTCGCCGTCTGTCCCAACGCCACGGAACTGGAGTACCAGTTCGGCGAAGCACCCTGGCGGTCCGACCTCGTCGGAGGTCTGGAACGCACAACGGAGGGTCGCCTTCACCTCGATGACCGTCCAGGTCTCGGCCTGACCCTCGACACACGGCATCCGAGTCTTCGAGTCCTGTGGTCCACCACCCTTTAAAGGGGAGCGCCATGTCCATACCCCAGCACCCTTTCCAGCGCGTTCTCACGCGACGCGGCGCGCTCATCGTGACGGCAGGCGTGACCTGTCTGGCCCTCGCCGCCTCGGGGTGCAAGTCGGCCGTCGACGATGAGGGCTCGTCCGGGCGCAAGCAGGGCGGCACCCTGAACATCGTCCAGAGCGCCGACATCGCACCGAACACCTTCCTGTCCCAGAACAACCCGAACTTCTCGGTCATCAGGACCGTGTTCAACACCCTGACCGAGTACGACCGCACCACCCTGAAACCCCAGCCGCAGCTCGCGACGAGCTGGAAGATGTCCCCGGACCACAAGTCGATCACGTTGCGGTTGCGGGACGGCGTGACCTTCCACTCCGGGCGTCCCTTCACCGCCGACGACGTCATCTTCTCCATCAAGGCGATCACACGGCAGGACGTGCCCTCGCAGTTCAAGCATGTGGCACAGGCGATCACCGGCATGAAGGCCGACGGCGACCACGCGCTCACTCTGCGCATGGACAAGCCGTTGTCGAACCTGTTCGACCTGTTCGAGGTCATGCCCATCGTGGACAAGGCCACCTTCGACGACCTCCTGGCGGGCAAGAAGTTCGTCGGAACGGGGCCGTTCAAGGTCGTCAAGTACACCCCTGGTTCCGGACTCCAGCTGAAGAGGTACGGCCACTACTGGAAATCGGGGCACCCGTACCTGGACCGGGTCAACATCGACGTCCAGAGCCAGTCGCAGTCGATGAAGTCCTCCCTCAGGTCCGGCCAGAGCCAGCTGGCCCTCGATCTCGCACCCCTCGACACGGTGTCCCTCAAGGGCGACCCGAACTTCAAGGTCATCGCCTCCGGTGCCGCCGACGCCGCGTACTACATCGGGTCCAACGTGACGGTCCCGCCGCTGAACAAGCCGCAGTTCCGGCAGGCCATCGCCTGGGCCGTCGACCGCGACCGCATCCTCAAGCAGGTGCTCGCCGGCATCGGGCAGACCAGCTCACTGCCCTGGTCGCCCTCTTCGTCGGCGTTCGACAAGGCCAAGGCCAACACGTACCACCGCGACATCGGCAAGGCCAAACAGCTGATCGCCAAGGCCGGCGCCACCGGCGCGGCGGTGAACATCGTCTTCAACTCCGGTCTGCCCACGAACCAGGCCATCGCCGAGATCGTGCAGTTCGACCTCAAGCAGGCCGGGTTGAAAGCGAAGCTCGTGCCCCTTCAGGCGGCCGACTTCTTCGGCAAGCTCTCCGGCGGCGGCCTGCCCGGCCTGTTCGTCAACGTCCACGGGTTCGGCCAGCTGAACCCGGCGACCCTGGTCAAGGGCGCGTTCCCGTTCAACGCCGACAAGAACGCCTCCAACTTCGACTCCGGCACCTACCGCACCCTCGCCCAGCAGCTGTGGACGACCACCGGCGGCCAGAAGGCCGATGCCGCCTACGCCAGGATGAACGACTTCCTGCTGAAGCAGCAGTTCGTCGACGACCTCGTCGTCAGCTCCCACACGTTCACGATCTCCACCAAGCTCAAGGACCTGAAGTACAACATGTACGACTACCTCGATCTCGACGACGCGTACCTGACGAAGTGAGTACGCGGCCATGTTGCGATACGCCCTCAAGCGACTGCCCTCGGCAGCTCTCGTGCTCGCTGTGGCCTCGGTGCTGGTCTTCTGCGTTCCCCGGCTCGCGGAGGGCGACGCGGCGAACGTCCTGGCCGGCCCGGACGCCACCCCGGCCACGGTCGCGGCGGTACGTCACGAACTCGGCCTGGACCAGAACGTCGTCGCCCAGTACCTGGAGTGGATCCGCGGGATCCTCACGGGTGACCTCGGCACCTCCTACGTCCGCCGGCAGTCCGCGAGCGCGGCCATCGGTGACGCGCTCGGCCAGACCGTCTCCCTGACGCTCGCCGCCCTCTTCGTCGCGGTCCTCCTCGGCGGCATCGCCGGCGTGGTCCTCGGCGTCAGCCGGAGCCGGGTGCTGACCAAGGTGACCGGAGCACTGGTCTCGCTCGCCTTCGCGATCCCGCCGTACGTCAGCGGCGTACTCCTGGTCCTGCTCTTCGCCGTGACGGTCAGGCTGCTGCCCTCGGGCGGCTACATCCCCCTCTCCCAGGACCCGGAGATCGCCGTCCAGTACCTGCTGATGCCGGCCGTGTGCCTCGGACTGCCCACCGCCGCGATCCTCGCGCGGTTCCTGTCCGCGTCGATCCGCCAGGTGCAGGACGAGGAGTTCGTCCGCACCGGCCTGGCGAAGGGGCTGCGCACCCGCCGCCTGGTCCAGGCCCACATCATTCCCAACGCGCTCCCCCCGGTCCTGACGGTGCTGGGCATCCAGGTCGGCCAGCTCCTCGGTGGCGCCATCGTGGTCGAGGCGATCTTCGGCTGGCACGGCATCGGGGACCTGCTGGTGGCCTCCGTCCTCAACCGCGACTACGTCCTCGTCCAGGACCTGCTGCTGTTCACCGTCGCCGTGTTCGTCGTCGTCCAGACCCTGACCGATCTCGCCGATGCCGCCGTCGACCCGCGCGTGCGCCTGGAGGCGTGATGACCGCCGTAACCGCACCCTCGACCGTCACCGTCCCGATGAAAGCGCAGCGCTCCCGCTGGACCCGGGCCCTGCGCCGTCCCGAGACGGTCGCCGGCATCACCATCGTCGCGGTGCTCTTCCTCCTCGGCGTCCTCGCCCCCTGGACAGCGCCGTACGGCGTCGACGCCCAGGGCAGTGACAGCTTCGCCGGGATCAGCTCGGCGCACCTGCTGGGCACCGACGAGTTCGGACGCGACGTCTTCAGCCGTGTGCTCTACGGCATCCGCCAGGACGTCCTGGTCGCCGGCGTCGCGGTGCCCCTCGGCGCCGTCGTGGGCACCATGCTCGGCCTGGCGTGCGGGCTGCACCGCGTCGTGGACGCCGTCATCCAGCGGATCTTCGACGTCATGCTGGCCTTCACCGCCCTGGTCCTGGGAGTCGCCGTGGCCGCGACCGCCGTCGGCCCCGGCATCACGGCGATCATGGTCACGGTGATCCTCGTCAACGTCCCGCTGTTCGGACGGCTGACCCGCTCGGCGCTGCAGTCCCAGCGCAGCCGCGACTACGTTGTTGCCGCCGAGGTCATCGGCGCCGGCCGGGCACGCGTGATCGTGCGGCACATCCTGCCCAACGCCCTCGACGCGCTGATCGTGCAGGCAGCTCTCAGCCTGTCCATGGCGGTGTTCATCGAAGGTGCCATGAGCTTCGTCGGCATCGGCATCCGCCCACCGGCACCCTCGCTCGGCGCGCTGCTGCGCACCAGCGTCAACTTCCTCAACCAGAACCAGTGGTACGCGCTGGGCCCGATCGTCGTGGTCACCGCACTGGTGCTGGGCTTCAACCTGATCGCCGACGGCCTGAACCGGGGACTGCTGCGCCGATGAACGCCCATACGAACCCGCCGAGCACCGCGGCCACGACGGCCGGCCCGACCGCCATCAGCCCCGCCGGTGCCCTGCTTGGCGAGAGTCCGCTCTGGGACGAGGCGAACGGAGTCCTGCTCTGGGTGGACCTGTGGGGTGGCCGGCTCCACGCGACGGATCCCAGGGCCGAAGCCACCTCGACCGTCGAACTGGCACCGCCCCTCTCGGCCGTCGCCCTGACGGAGCACGGGGCACTCGTCCTGACGTCGGCCTTGTGCGTCTACGAGAGGACCGAGGACGGCACACGCCACCTCGCCGACGTACCGGACAGCCGCTGCCTGCGCATCAACGACACCGCGGTCGACCCGGCCGGCCGCCTCTGGCTCGGCACGATGCCGCTGCCCCACCGGCCCGGCCTGGCCGGAGCGTTGTGGCGCCTGGACCCGGGCAAGGACACCCCCGTCCGCATGCTCGAGGACGTGGCCCTGGCGAACGGAATCGCCTGGTCCCCCGCCGCGGACAGGATGTACTTCGTCGACTCGCTCCGGCAGACCATCACCACGTTCGCGTACGACGTCGGCGACGGCTCTCTCGGCCCGGGTGAAGCCTTCGTGCAGGTCCCCTCCGAGGAGGGCATGCCCGACGGGATCACCGTAGATGCCGACGGCGCCGTGTGGGTCGCGCTCGCCGACGGTGGCGCCGTGGCCCGCTACTCCGCCGCCGGCGAACTGCAGGAACGCATCACGCTCCCGGTCCGGTACCCCACCAGCTGCGCCTTCGGCGGAGACGGCCTGGGCGACCTGTTCGTAACCTCCGGCTGCCGCCCCGTGGACCCCGACCGGCGCACCGCGGAGATCGCCCGGGGAGGCGGCTCGCTGTTCCGGCTCGCCACCGCCACCCGCGGTCTGCCCACCAACAGGATGGTGATCTGACCATGGCCACGCTGGACGGCATCACCAGCATCGTCACCGGCGCCGCGCGCGGAATCGGCCGTGCCGTCGCCACCCGCCTCCATGAGCTCGGCAGCCAGGTCGTCGCCGTCGACATCGACGACACGGTCACCACCGACGCGCCGTGGCACTCGGTCGTCGGCAACATCACCGACGCCAAGACCCACGACGAGTGCCTGAACGTCGCTTCAACTCTGCCCGGTGCACTCGGAGTTCTGGTCAACTGCGCGTTCGCCGAGGAACGCGCGGCTCTGCTCGACAGCACCGACGAGGGCTGGAATCACACGCTGGCCGTCTCCCTTCGCGCACCGGTCGCGCTCAGCCGCCGCTTCGTCGCCGCCCTGGACTCCCGCCCCGGCTCCATCGTCAACGTCACGTCCGTCCACGCGCACGGGGGCCTGACCGGATTCGGCGCGTACGCCACGGCCAAGGCGGGACTCACGGCATTCACCCGCAACGCGGCCGTCGAGTGGGGCCCCCTGGGAGTACGGGTCAACGCCGTCGCCCCGGGTTTCGTCGCGGTGGAACGCAACGCCCGCGTCTGGCGCGACCCCCAGCAGCTGGACGACGTGGTGGCGCGCTACCCGCTGCGCCGCGCCGGCCGACCGGCGGAGGTCGCGCGCTGCGTCGCCTTCCTCGCCGGCCCCGATGCCTCGTTCGTCACCGGAGCGGTCCTGCCCGTGGACGGCGGACTGCTCGCCCGGCTTCCGGAGGAGGAGCGCTCATGACCGATCCGGTCCTGCAAGTACGAGACCTCACCACCCACTTCACCACCGAGCGCGGTGTCGTCAGGGCGGTAGGTGGCGTGAGCTTCGACGTTCAGGCCGGTGAGACGCTCGCTCTGGTCGGCGAGTCCGGCTCGGGCAAGTCCGTGACCGCCATGTCCCTGATGCGCATCGTCAGGTCACCGGGACGCATCGTGTCCGGCGAGGTGATCTACCACGGGCGCAATCTGCTCAAGCTCTCCGACAGTGACATGCGTGAGGTGCGCGGCGCCGGCATCAGCATGATCTTCCAGGATCCGATGTCCTCGCTGAATCCGGTGATGCGGGTGCGCGACCAGCTCGTCGAGGCGATGCTCGCGCACGGCAAGTTCACCGGCGCGCAGGCCCGCTCCCGCGCCCTGGACCTCATGGAACGGGTGGGCATCCCCGATCCCGATACGCGGCTGGCGGACTACCCCCACGCCCTCTCCGGCGGCATGCGCCAGCGTGTGATGATCGCGATGGCGCTGGCCAACGAGCCGGACGTCATCATCGCCGACGAGCCGACGACGGCGCTGGACGTCACCATTCAGGCGCAGATCCTCGAACTGCTCGCCGAGCTCAACCGCGACCTGGGCACGGCCATCGTGCTCATCACCCACAACCTCGGTGTGGTGGCGCGCTCCTGCCAGCGGGTGGCGGTGATGTACGGCGGGCGGATCGTCGAACAGGCCCCGGTGGACGAGCTGTTCGCCCGGCCCGGCCATCCCTACACCAGGGCTCTGCTCGCCGCGACACCGCACCTCGCCACATCGAGGCAGCTGCCGCTGACGCCCATCGAAGGCCGGCCGCCGAACCTCATCGCTCCCATTCCGGGCTGCGCGTACGCACCGCGCTGTGACGCCGCGGTGGAACGCTGCCACAGTGAGCAGCCCCCCTTCTTCACGCAGGAGGACGGCCGCCGGGAGTGGGCCTGCTGGGTCTCCGGTGCGGACCGCGTGCTGCCGCCGGCGCCCCCGGCGGCACCGGCCGAGGACCCCGTCGCCGAACACGAAGGCCAGGAGCCGCTGTTGAGCGTGCGGAGTCTGGTGAAGACGTTCCCGGTGAAGAGGCGGACCGGATCACTGCGGCGCAGGACCGTCCAGGTCAGCGCGGTCGACGGCATTGACTTCTCGATCGCGCCCGGCGAGACGCTCGGCCTGGTGGGCGAGTCGGGGTGCGGGAAGTCGACACTCGCCAAAGCTCTGTTGGGCATCCATCCGGCCACGTCGGGGACCATCCGCTTCGACGGCCGGGATGTCGGTCTGCTGCGCGGCGGCGATCTGCGGTGGTACCGCGGCCAGACGCAGTTGGTCTTCCAGGACCCGATGTCGTCGCTCAACCCGCGTCTGACCGTCGCGGACGCCGTGGGCGAACCTCTGCTGGTGCATGGGCTCGCCCGGGGCAGCGAGGTCAGGCGCCGCGTGGCGGAACTTCTGGAACTGGTGGGCCTGGACCCGCAGGTGGCGTCGCGTTACCCCCATGAGTTCTCCGGCGGGCAGCGGCAGCGCATCGTCATCGCCCGCGCTCTCGCGGTCGGCCCGCGGCTGCTGGTGTGCGACGAGGCCGTGGCAGCCCTCGACGTGTCGCTGCAGGCGCAGATCGTGAACCTGCTCCAGGACCTGCAGCGGCGGCTGGGGCTCGCCTATCTCTTCATCGGCCACGACCTCGCCACCGTCCGGCACATCTCGCACCGGATCATGGTGATGTACCTCGGCCACATCGTTGAGTCGGGGCCCTCCGAGGAGATCACGTCCAGGCCCCAACACCCCTACACCGCAAGCCTGTTGTCCGCGGTGCCCGAGCCCGACCCGGTGCGCGAGCGGGCCCGCGAGCGCATCGTGCTGACCGGCGACGTACCGAGTCCGATCAGCCCGCCGCCCGCCTGCCGCTTCCACACCCGCTGCCCCATCGGCCCCAAGGCCAACCCGGAACGGACCATCTGTGCCACCGAGGGCCCGCCGCTCACCGAGGTCGCCCCGGGGCGGTACGCCGCCTGTCACTTCCCCGGCGAGCTGAGCGGCAGCGGCCTCGGTCCGACGCAGACGTCCGTGCTCGCTCCATCGGGAGAGACGTCATGAAGGCGGCCACTCCCGAGCAGGCGATCCGGAACACCCGCCTCGTGGCGATCCTGCGGGGCTCCAGCTCCGACCACCTGGTGGCCGCGGCGCAGGTACTCGTCGAGGAAGGCGTCCAGGTGCTGGAGTTCCCCCTGACCAGCCCCGGCGCACTGGACGCCCTGCGGCAGGCGGTCGAAGTCCTCGACGGGCGTGCGACGGTCGGCGCGGGCACCGTGCGCACGGTCGACGACGCGCGGCGGGCCCTGGAGGCGGGCGGGCGCTTTCTGGTGTCCCCCAGCCTGTCGGTGCCGGTGATCGAGTACGCGCGTGCCCATGACGCCGCGGTGCTGCCGGGAACGTTCACTCCGACCGAGATCGCCATGGCGCTGGAGGCGGGTGCCGAACTCGTGAAGCTGTTTCCGGCGGCCTCGCACCGACCGGAGTTCCTGCGCCAGCTGCGCGTACCCCTGCCCGCGGCCGGTGTCGTGCCCACGGGCGGTGTCGGACTCTCCGACGCGGCCGCCTGGCTGGCCGCAGGCGCGGTCGCCCTGGGAGTCGGCTCGCCGCTGACCGGCGATACCCTGGAGACCGGGGATCTCACCCAGTTGCGGGTGCGGGCCCGCGCGTGGAAGGCCGCGGTCGCATGACCGTCGACGTGATCACATACGGCGAGACGATGGGGCTCTTCGACAGCGAGCGGATCGGGCCGTTGCGGATGGGGGGTCCGATGCGTCTGTCCATGGCAGGTGCCGAGACCACCGTCGCCATCGGGGTCAGCAGGCTGGGCGGCAGCGCCGCCTGGGTGGGCGTCGTCGGCGACGACGAGATCGGCCGGCTCATCCTCAGAACCCTCCATGCCGAGCAGGTGCATACCGAAGGCGTCGTCATCGACCCCGAGACCCCCACTGGTCTGCTGCTCAAGGAGCGGCGCAGCGCCGACGTCTCCCGTGTGTCCTACTACCGCCGCCACAGCGCCGGCGCACGGCTCGCTCCGGAGCACGTCCTGCCCGAGCATGTGGCTCAGGCACGGATCCTGCATCTGTCGGGCATCACACCGGCCCTGTCCGCAACCGCCCGTGCAGCGGTGTTCCGTGCACTGGAGTTGGCGGCACAGGCCGGACGAACCACATGTGTCGACCTCAACTACCGCTCGGCGCTTTGGACTGCCATGGAGGCCCGACCGATACTCATGGAAGTGATCAAGCAGGCCGACATCGTGCTCGCCACCCGGAAAGAGGCCACCATCCTGACGAAGCACCCGATGGCCGACCCTTTCGAGGCGGCCGCAGCACTCGGTCGCATGGGACCCAGGCTTGCCGTCGTCAAGTGCGGCGCCGAGGGAGCCGTGGCCTGGCACGACGGACGTCTGCACGAGGTCCCGGCACGTCCCGTGCAGTCCTTCGACCCGGTGGGCGCGGGCGATTCCTTCGCCGCGGGCCTGCTGGCCGACCTGGCTCACGGCCGTACCCCCCAAGAGGCGCTCGAGACCGCCGCGACGGTCGCCGCCGTCAACGTCGCCTGCCCCGGCGACTGGGAAGGGCTGCCGTCCCGTGCCGAGGTGGACATACTGCGGGGTGACGATGTACTCCGCTGACACCGACGACCACGAGGCCGCGCCGCGCCGCTACGGCGGCCCCCTGCCCAGCACGGCACAGCCGCACGGCAGCGGTCTGGAGAGCCTGCGGCGCCGCAACACGGCGCTCGTCGCCAGGACCCTTCTGCACCGCGGGCCGTCGGCACGCTCCGAGATCGTCCAGGCCACCGGGCTCAGTGCAACGAGCATGACCAAGATCACCGCGCAGATGGCGCGTGCCCGCATGTTGGTCGAACTCACCGCGGTGGCCGGGGGCAACATGGGGCGCCCGCGCGTGCCCGTGGCCCTGGACACCTCGTACTACCGGTTCGCCGGCATCCACATCGGACTGCGCCGAACCACCGGAGGACTGCTCGACCTGGCCGGGGACGTCGTGACGGAACACGCGCTCACGCACCGTGGCCGAACGCAGAAGGCGATCCTCAACGAGGCCCGGGAGCTGCGCGACCAGCTCGTCACGCAGGCCGGAGGGCCCGAGCGGGTACTGGGTACCGGCGTGGCCACCGGTGGCCGGGTCGATCCCCATACGGGTGTCGTCGTCGACCACCCCTTGCTCGGCTGGCGGAACGTGCGTCTCGCAGAGGAACTGGACACGGGTGAGGGTCCTGTCTTCATCGACAGCAGCGTCCGCGCGATGGCACTGGCCGAGACCTACCTCGGTGCTGCGCGGCACGCCGACTCCTCGATCTTCCTGTTCATCGGCAACATCGTCGGCGCCGGCCTGATGGTCGACGGACGCCTCCGGCTCGGTCACGACTCCGCGGCAGGAACGCTCGACCATCTTCCGCTCGGACATGCCACTCAGGGCACGCCGTGCCGCTGCGGACGCACGGACTGTCTGGCGGCGCTTGCCAGCGACGTCGCCGTGCTGGAGCGCGCCCGCCAGGCCGGCGTCGTACCGTCCCACGCTTCCTTCGAGTCACTCGTCACCAAATCCCGCTCCGGCAGCACACAGGCCGCGGCACTGCTCAAGGAACGGGCCGAGTACGTCGGCACGGCCGCCGGCATCCTGCTGGACCTCATGGACCCCGACCTGCTCGTCCTCGGCGGCGGCCTGCTGCAGACCCCGGAGCATCTCGACGCACTGCGCGCCACGGCCGCCGCCCGGCTCAGCCGCCCCACGGCAGCCGAACGCATCGTGCCCACCGGCCTGGGAGAAGGATCCCTCGTCCGAGGATCGGGCAGCATGCCCCTGCACGCCTTCTTCTCCGATCCTGTGCCGATGCTACGGACGCCTATCGAGGGTTGACCCGTGTAGTTGACCTGAGTGGAGGGAGGTCAGCGGCTTCTCTTAACGGCACATCACCCGGTCGTGCAGCGCCACTACTTCCCGTATCGCCTGCTCGGTGGTGCAGCCGCGTTCGTGCTGGAACATGCTGCCGAAGTTGTGCCGAATGCGGTGCGCACGGTGGCAAGACCGTTTGCCCGCGAAGCAGCTCCGCGCTTGGATGAGCCGACCGCCCTTGCCGAAGTACCGGGACCGAGCCGGGTGCGGCCGAGCAGAGACCGCCGCCGGGCGCCAGGGACGGAACGGACACCGGAATCACGAATTCTTCCTGTCTGCTCACTCGTCCCTGCCCGTCGTTCTACGTGCGCGGTCGGGACGCCGTGCGGCAGCTCGTCCCCTTGCAGTTCCGTAGCGCGGTGAGCGTGCGCTGCAGTGACGCGCGTTGTGCGTCGGAGAGTGACGCTGCCCGGTTGTTCAACTCGTCGGGGTCCGAGGCCGTCGAGTAGAACTCGCGCTCTCCGTCGGCGTATTCGACATAGAGGGCGTCCGTGGTCCGAAGCGCCTCGTAGTCCGGTGGGTCGCCGCTGTTGTCGGGTGCCGCGTCGGGATCTCCGTTCTTGGACGCCGCCTGATGGTGCTCGATGAGCAGGGCCTGGCGCCAGTCGTCCTCGGTGTGGCCGTGCATGAGGCTGGCAAGACTGCGCCCGTCGACGGTCGAAGGGGGCTTGACGCCCGCGAGTTCCTGGAAGGTCGGGTTCATGTCGATGTTCTCGGCAAGCCGCGAGACGCGCTGACCGGCCGGCACACCCGGTCCTGTGACCATCATCGGCACCTTGATGTCGGTGTCGTACGCGGTCTGCTTCCCCGGCCTGAGCCGGTGTTCACCCATGTGGAAGCCGTTGTCCGACCCGAAGACGAAGTAGGTGCTGTCCGCCAGGCCCTGCTCCTCGAGCGTGCTCTGCAAGCTGCCGATCATCGCGTCGACGGCCTGCACGGACCGCACCCGCTTGGCGAACTTCTCGTTGATGTCCTGATGTTCCTTCGCCGTCAGAGGTGCCAGGCTGTGCTGCCACTTCGGAGCATGGAGCGTCGCCTTGTCGTAGGAGTTCGTGCGCGGGGCGGTGAGCCCGGGGTATGTGTTCGCGTCACGTGGAGCGGGTGTGGAGGGGCCGTGCGGTGCGAATGTCGCCACCTCCAGCATGAACGGCTTGCCCGCCTTCGCCGAGGACCCCACGAAGGACGTCGCCTTCTTCGACAGCACGTCCGTCAGATAGTCCTTGGGCTTATGCCCGTAGGACACGACCGCACCGTTCTCGTTCAAGTCGTAGCCGTATTCGGGATATCCGTCACCGGCGACGTCCCACTCGTCCCAGCCGGGCGGAACGTAGGGCTTGGACGTACCATTGCGATCGGCCGGCTGATATCCGTTCAGGTACTTCCCCATGAAGCCGGTTCGGTAGCCGGCGCGTTGCAACGCGGGTCCGAAGCTCTTCTGTTCGTCGTCGTTCTTCAGGAAGGCGCCGTAGCCGCCGTCCTTCCCGTTGTTGGTGAAGACTCCCGTGTTGTGCGGGTACTGGCCGGTGAAGATGGACGAACGCGACGGACAGCACAGCGAGTCGGTGACGAAGAAGTTCGTGAAGGTCGTTCCGTTCTTCTCCATCCGACGTACGTGGGGCATGTACTTCACGAGGTTCCACGACAGGTCGTCGGTGAGGACGTACACCACGTTGGGCCTGCTCTCGGAAGTCGAGGCACTGGCCGTGGGAGAGGGGTCGCCCCCGGCCGTGTTCTCCCCTCTCGTGCAGGAGGCCAGCAATACCGCGGCCAGAACCGCGCACAGGGCGCTCAGGACCTTTCGTGGGTGACGACTGTCGAGCATGCGACAGAACCTCCGTGCTTTGCGTTCATCATTTGGGGCGCTCCGCCGGATCAGAAGTCGGCCGGCACTCCCGGCGTCGGCATTGGACCCCGCGCTGCGGGGGATGGCAGGCGGGGTCCAGTGCCTGGGGGGCGCGTCGCCACCTGTGGCGGCATGCAGCAACCCCCGCGCCGGCGTATCCATGGCATCGGGCCAGCAGGCCAAGATACTCACCGGCGGGTACCGGTTGTGGAACTTCCACGTCGTTAGCGTAGTGGCCGACTGGGGGGCTTGGCCGGTTTACGAACTGATCCGAGCACCGACGCATTTAATCCGGCCCTACGACTGTGAGTCCCTACGGGGAATACTCTCCGCGTCGGCGGTCGGCCAGGAAGCACCAGAGAGGCAGCGGAACTGCAATGCAGAGCGACAGCAGCAGGTACCAGCCTCCGCCAGCGATAGTGACGGCCCAGGCGAGGACGACCGTGAAGAGAACCAGGGCCGAGGCCAAGGCCCACAACAGCACACGAGCTAACCATGCACCCACGGCCCGTCTCTCCTGCAACTCGGTTTCGGCTAAAACCGGAGTGGGCTCACCACATCCGGTGTCGGGGCGGTGGAGCGTGCCGTCGGCCATTGCGTACCTACTTTACCTCACCGTGGAAGTTGCCCGCAGCTTGCGAGGGAGGATATTTCCCCGACCTCCGCAACAATGGCTTCAAGGAAGGGAATCCGCAAGGGCATCGGTTCGGATTAAATCAGCCGCCCCGGAAAAAATCGGGCCCCCATAATTCCCTGTCCGCAAACTTGTGTCCTGACCAGCTGGCTGCAGCGGCCCCTTTGCGAAAAGACACTGCCTTTCGGGCGGCTAGTCAGTTGAGGAGGATCTGCCCCAGCAGCCGGGGGAGGCGTTCGGTGAGCTGGTCGGACGGCATAGAGCCAGGGTCACCCTGCGGCGCTACAGCCCAAAAGCCCGCACCGCAGCCTGACCCTCTACCACGTTCTCGAGGCCCTGCTGGACCTGCCGCTGCCGTGGCCTATGCGGCTTGGCTACACGCGCAGCCTCGTCAATCCGGCGTACCACCGTTGCCCGGTGCGTCTCCCGCAGCCACGTCACGCCTTGGTCAGAGTGCTGCTGGAGCAGGGCGATGGCCCCGAGCGCGGCGCCGGAATGGCCGAGTCCGGCCGGAATCAATCTCGGTACCCCGTGGACGCTGCGCATGGCATGCGCGTTGAGCATCCGTTCGATGGGCTTCAGCAAGGCTGCACCGGTCTCGACCAGCTCACCACCCAAGACGATCACATCAGGCCCGACCGCATGGCTCACATCAGCTAGTACTTTACCGACGCGAGCGCCGACCCGCGAAAGAACCTCATGCGCGGTCCGATCCCCTAACCGCAGTGCGCTCACCAACTCCGACAGGTCTGCTGCCGCACCGCCCGCGGTTCCGAGGGCCGCCAGTACCGCGTCGATCGAGGCGACTGTCTCCAGACACCCCCTCGCTCCGCACTCACAGCGTGCCCCGTCAGCCTCCACAGTGATGTGGCCGAATTCGCCGGATCGGCCCTGAGAACCGTGGTGCAGCATGCCGGCCATCACGAGTCCGCCTCCGACGCCATGCGACAACCGCAGGTACAACACGTTGCGTTCTCCTCGGGCGGCGCCCCAAATCGTCTCGGCCAACGCTGCCAGCCGCGTGTTGCTATCGATCAGTACCTGTGCGCCGAAACGCTGGTGCACCAGTGCCGAAACCGTACTACGCCGACGCCCCCCCAAGGAGCCGCTGGCCGGTAAGCCGACCGGTCCGACCACTCCTACGCCGATGGCGCTCAAGGCGCCCGGTCGCAATGTCCCGTCGGCCAGCTCGTTCGCAAGCCGCCAGGCAACTTCAATGCGGGTTTGCCACGGCGTGTCGGGGCCGTGCGCCTCACCTACGGATCCGACGATCTCGCCGACCGCGTCCATCGCAGCCACCCGAACTGCCCGTCGTGCAAATTCGATGCCGAGCAACTGGCCAGACGCACGGTTGAGCGTCAGCACTTCTGCCGGGCGGCCCCGTCTGCGATGGGTGACCTCCGGTACTGAGGCAAGGACGGTGCCGCCGTCCAATAGCGCTCCGACCACGTCGTAGAGGGTGGTGCGCGATAGACCGCACAGGGTCCCTAGGTCAGCTCGCGTCAGCGGACCGTGCTCACGCAGCAAGCGCAACACCAGGGCTTCGTGTTCTCGGCGTGATCGGGGCACGGAGCCACTCTGGCGCTGCATGCCGCCCGAAGCGGATATCCGCTTTATCTCCGTCACCATTGAGAAAGGTGTATCCCATCTGTGAGCCCAGCTACTACACGCTGGAACGGAACCGAGTTCGTCGCTCATGGCGCCGAAAAGTTAGACGGCGTTCTTGTGGGAATTTTGTGGACTCTCGACGTCAGGGGGCTATCGGGTGTGACGCAAGCGCTTGCCAGAGGACTGCCCCCACGCAGGCCTCTGCTAAAGGGTGTTGCACAGGGCGGAGCCCAGGCAGGTCGAAGCGGTAAGCGGGCTTGTCCGCTCATGATGCGAGGGCGAGGTTGTGCATGTGAGCGACACAACAGCCTGGATTGCGCGATGGACGCCGTCGCCACGCTGGCGGCAGTCGCAACGAATCTTGTAGTTCTTCATCCGGCCGATGACATATTCCACCCACGCACGCACCTTCGGTGCTCGGCGTTGTCGTCCTCCTCGCCCTTCAGCAGGGCCGCCACCGCGGCGTTGGGCCTTGGCGCGACGACCAACTACGCGCCCGCGCAACCATCGTCGCCAAGGCATACCTGGACGTCGCCGGGAAGACGAGCGCTCACTGGTACGAAGGCGGGTGCCGACCGGAGCGCTGCTGGCCGCGACACTCGCCGGGGCTGCTACCTGGGCCATCTCCGCCCGCGCGGTCCATCCGCTACGGCGACTGCAGCGCGGTACCAGCGGACTCGGCCCCAGGACCAACACCGCGCGCCCAGAGCACTCACCAACCCGGATCGCCGAAGTGGACGACACTGGTCGCCAAATGCCGCTCCGGCAGCACACACGCCGCGGCACTGCTCAAGAAACGGCGGAGTACGTCGGCACCGCCGCCGGCATCCTGATGGACCTCATGGACCCCCACCTGCTCGTCTTCCTCGGCGGCGGGCTTCTGCAGACCCCGGAACATGTCTGCCCACTCCGTGCCACGGCCGCCGCCCGGCTCCCCCGCCCCACGGCAGCTGAACGCATCGTGCCCACCGGCATGGGAGAAGGATCCCTCGTCCGAGGATCAGGAAGCCTGCCCCTGCACGCCTTCCTCTCCGACCCTGCAGCCCGTACTGCCAGTTGACATAGGTGGAGGGAAGCCAGCGGCTTCCCTCCACCGTTCACAGTGGGCACGCCGGAACCTTTTGCTGCGAAGGTGGGACAATGCCCGTTTCTGCGGGATGCCGCCCCGAGCTCGCTGGATGACAGTTTCGAACCCGGGACGACGCCTTTGATGACAAGCCCGCTCATCGCGTGGCAGCGCCATCTGGAGACACCGCGCACTTTCAGCGAGCACTGATCGGGGACGAAGCCGGCGCCCGCAGCTCACAAGGCTCCCCTGCCGCTATGGAAGGTGTCGGGCGCGCCAACTCATAGGCGAATACGTTGTTGAGGCGCCGTCATGCCACCTGCTTGGACCCCGGTCCGAGTGGAGACAAACCCGTGAGACGATCAGCGCGGCAAACTACTCTCGCGCTGGCCTCTCGGGTGGAGCGGTGGGACTGCGGCGACACTTGTCCCTGCATAAATCGCAGTCGGCACGGCATCTTTGTGGCGAGGAAACCCACGCTACAGCGACCGCGGCTACTTGTCTTCGACCCGTCCGAGTGGGTTGAGGCTTGCCGACAGTACGTTCCGCGCCTCGGCCCACGCAGGATCACCAGGAAAGAGGGCGGTGCGGAGGTAGGCGCAGGTGAGGTGCTGGACTGCTGCGAGTCGCTCAGGGCTCTCGTCCGTTGTTTCGGCGGCGTGTTCGTCAAGCTGCGGTCATCAGGGTCGCTGAAGTATCAGGCTGCTGGTGACGCGTGATCATGTCGGCGCGGATCAGGCAGTACACCTCGCGGGCTGTGTAGCGTTTCAGACAGCGCATGACCTCGCGTTTTCCCTTTCCTTCGGCGGTGCGTCGCTCCAGGTAGAGGCGGGTGCGCTCGTCTTGTCGCATACGGGTGACCACGATGCGGTGCAGCGCGGCATTGGCCTGCCTGTCTCCGCCGCGGTTGAGCCGACGGCGCTGGCTCTTGCCTGAGGACTTCTCCACAGGACTGACACCGCACAGGGCGGCGAAGGAAGCCTCGCTGCCCAGCCGTTCTGGGTTGTCGCCTGCGGTGATCAGCAGGGCTGCCGCGCTATCCGGTCCGATCCCGAGCTGCTCCAGCAGGCTGGGCGCGGTAGCCCGGACCGCTATGGTCATCCGCCTTCCGAGCTCGGTGGCTTCTTGCCGAAGCTGCACAACGCGCTGCGCCAGCAGCCGCAGCGTGAAGACCGCCGTGTCGTCTGCCGGGTTACCCTCGCGGGAGTCGGCCAGTTCCGAGCACCGGCGGACCAAGAGCGAAGTCGAGAGCGGCTCCAGTTCCTCGCGAAGGGCGGACGGAGCGTTGACCAGCACGGCCTTGAGCTGGTTGAGCGCCTGGGTGCGGGCTTTGACCGCGGAGTTCTTCGCCAACCGGAGCATACGTAGCGCTTCCACGTGCCCATCGCCGCTCTTCGGTAGTGCCCGTGCGATGCCGGACAGCGCCGCCCGGGCGGCAGACTCGGCGTCAACGGCGTCGGTCTTGCCACGGCGGCGCCGGGTGGACCGGTCCGGCTGGTTGACCTCCACCACCGGAACCTGCTGGGCCGCGAGGTAGCGGGCCAGGCCCGCACCGTAGGAGCCAGTGCACTCCACTCCCGCCCGCAGCACCGTCCCGCACTGGCGTGCCCAGTCGAGAAGGTGGCGGTAGCCAGCCGCGGTTGCCGGGAACTCCCCTGTGTTCAGCAGGCGACCAAGGTGGTCAAGGAGGGCGGCGACGTGCACGTCCTTGTGGGTGTCGACGCCCAGCACCACCACGCGCGGCTCGGCCGCAGCCTCGACAGTGTGGACAGCAGGAAGGACAGCCGGCATGCCTAAGGTGGTCACGGTGCTCCTGTTCGACGACGTACCGATTGTCAGCGCCGGGTAGTGGAGCGGTCAGAACTGTGACGGTGCCTTCGAGGCCAAGGCCCCCATCGAGACACGCTCCGCCGGCCCGGTGCCGGTACGTGCCGCTCCGGCCGGGCCGACAGATCAAACACAATGCACAAGCGGCCAGTGAGAGTACGAGTCAAGCCGTGGCCAGAACGACACGGCCACCATCCTCACAGTGGGAGTAGTCGGCCCGGCCGTCGCCGACCCGGTCGCACTCGGCGAGGGTGCCGTCGAGCAGGACGAAGTCGGGATCGTGCTCGCGCAGCGTCTTCAGCAGACCCGGTGCACGTTCGGCGAGCAGGTCGACGACCGCGCGGGTGTAGGCGTGGGCGGTGGACTCGCTGGTTGCCGCTATCTGAGCTTCCAGGTCGTCCGGACCTTTTGCGGGTGCGCTGAGCCAGCGCCTCGGCTGCGATGACAAGTCGGTCAGTCATGTCCCGGTGGCAGGCCGTCAATGAGGGCGTGGACCTGGTCAGCGCGCCGAAGCGCCTGATGACGGCAACTGCCTGATCGGGGTCGTCCTGCGCGGCGATCCACGCGGTCATGGCTCGCAACTCATCGGAAAGGATGGGCAACGCCGCATCGACCGGAGAGTGGTCTTTGTCGGCCAGGCCGGCGCGCAGGGCGCCCATCGCGGTCTCGCCCCGGTCCAGGATGAGCGATTCTTTGGCGGGGAAGCAGTTTGAAAACCGTCTTCTCCGAGACTCCGCACGCCTGGTCGGTCTGCGAAACGCGGACGGTATCGAAAACGCGCTCCAGGAACATCTCCGTCGCGGTGTCGGACAGGCGTTGCCGCCCAGTGAATGCCGGATTTGCCCCAACGGGGCCGATCCGGACCCTTGGCGCCCATCCCGCCGCCTCGCGTGTCCCACCGACCATGATCACGCGTGGTGCGGGCGAGGCGTAGGCATGTGCTGTGGCAGGTGTACGCGTGTGCTGCGACAGATCCGGAACGAGTTAACGGGTGGCGATCGAACGGACGGCCGTGCCAGAGAACGGGGGCGCAATGCCCGTTGCGCGCGCCCAAATCGTGCCACTGTCCGCCCCACCGCCGCCGTACGCCATGGCGGTAGAGAGGCACCTCATCGGCGCGAACATCGCGAGGTCCTCCGCACGGATCTACCAGTTCTCGCTCGCACCTGGGGATGGTTGCTGCACGGCGAGCCGGCGCCGACCGGACCGGCCCACCGCGGCGTGAAGCCCGACCCCTTCGACCTGGCCGCGATCGACGACCGGGCCTGCCGCCGCGGCTCGCCGAGCCCGCAGCGGCGCGGGCGGACGCGATGGACGCGGACATCGCCACCGGGGAGCTGTCGGCCGCACGCAAGGCGATCGGCTGGTGGCAGGCCAGGAGGATCGCTGCCGATCCCACGCTCGGGATCGCGCGCCGCCCGGCAGCGCCGGACCCACGAAGGCGCCGCCCAAGGCCCATCATGAGCAATACCGATCACCGGGGAAACCGCTGACACGCTTGGACAATGGCCCGCCATCCCAGAGACTGAGATGCTCACGTCCATCTTATGAACACCCTCTTGGGGAGGGTGTCACCTTCTGCCACGATCCCTAGCAGCCAGGTAGGAAAACTAGGGATCAGGGGGTGGCCGTGGGAGCGCTCAGCTGCGCAGACCGGGTGTTGCCCGTGCTGACCTCGCGTCGTCACATCGACTTCGGCCGTAAGTCCAGTGCCATCTGTCGGCCGGTCTGAGGCCTCAGCACCCCATGCGACACCCCTCCTTGATCACCGCTCCTTCCCTGAGAGGACACCTCCGTGTCTGCCGAAAGACCGCTCACCACCCTGCGCACCCTCGCCGTCATAGCCGCCCTCCCCCTCCTGCTCACCGCATGCGGCTATGGCTCCAAGTCCGCTGACGACGGCAAGCAGACCACGGTCGCGGCCGGCGCCAAGAAGCTCTCCGCCGACGAAGTGAAGATCGGCTACTTCCCCAACCTCACCCACGCCACGGCTCTCGTGGGCGTCCAGGACGGGCTGTTCCAGAAGGAGCTCGGCGGCACCACGATCAAGGCCTCGACCTTCAACGCCGGCCCCTCCGAGATCGAGGCGCTGAACGCGGGGTCCATCGACATCGGCTGGATCGGCCCCTCCCCCGCCATCAACGGCTACACCAAGTCGAACGGCAAGAACCTGCGCATCATCGGTGGTTCCGCCTCCGGCGGCGTGAAGCTCGTCGTCAACCCGAAGAAGGTCAAGTCCCTCAAGGACGTCAAGGGCAAGACGATCGCCACGCCGCAACTCGGCAACACGCAGGACGTGGCGTTCCTCAACTGGATCGCCGGCCAGGGCTGGAAGGTCGACGCGCAGAGCGGCAAGGGCGACGTGTCCGTCGTCCGCACCGACAACAAGATCACCCCGGACGCCTACAAGTCCGGCTCCATCGACGGCGCCTGGGTGCCCGAACCGACCGCGTCCAAGCTGGTCGCCGAGGGCGGCAAGGTGCTGCTCGACGAGTCGACGCTGTGGCCCGGCAAGAAGTTCGTGATCACAAACATCATCGTCCGCCAGGACTTCCTCAAGCAGCACCCGGACGTCGTCGAGGCCGTGCTGCGCGGCTCGGTGAAGACCAACGCGTGGATCAACGCCAACCCGGACAAGGCGAAGGCATCCGCCAACGCGGCGCTGAAGGAACTGTCGGGCAAGGCGTTGCCCGCCGACGTCATCGACCCGGCCTGGAAGTCCATCACCTTCCTCGACGACCCGCTGGCCTCCACCCTCAACACCGAGGCGGAGCACGCGGTCAAGGCCGGCCTGCTGGACAACCCGGACCTGAAGGGCATCTACGACCTCACGCTCCTCAACAAGGTCCTCAAGGCCGAGGGCAAGAGCGAGGTCGACGACGCCGGCCTGGGCGCCCGGTAACGACGAGAGGACCGATGAGTTCCCAGGAGGTGACGACCATGGCCACCACGATCACCAAGGATGCCGAGGACGCCACGGCGGTGACACACGCCGCCCGCATCGAGCACGTCTCGAAGTCCTTCCCCGCACCGGGCACCCCCGGCGGACGGCAGCTCGTGCTGGACGACATCACGCTCGACGTCGCACCGGGCGAGTTCGTCACTCTTCTGGGAGCCTCTGGCTGCGGCAAGTCCACCCTGCTCAACCTGGTCGCGGGACTGGACCGGCCGTCCGCCGGCTCGATCGCAACGGACGGCCGGCCCGCCCTGATGTTCCAGGAGCACGCCCTGTTCCCGTGGCTGACGGCGGGCAAGAACATCGAACTCGCGCTGAAGCTGCGTGGCGTCGCCAAGGCGGAGCGCCGGCCGGAGGCGGAACGGCTGCTGGAACTCGTACGGCTGCAGGGCGCGCACCGCAAGCGGGTGCATGAGCTGTCGGGCGGTATGCGGCAGCGCGTCGCGCTGGCCCGTGCGCTGGCCCAGGACAGCCGACTGCTGCTGATGGACGAGCCGTTCGCCGCGCTGGACGCCATCACCCGCGACGTCCTGCACGACGAGCTGACCCGCATCTGGAGTGAGACGGGGCTGTCGGTGCTGTTCGTGACGCACAACGTACGTGAGGCGGTGCGGCTCGCCCAGCGGGTGGTGCTGCTGTCCTCACGACCGGGCCGCATCGCCCGGGAGTGGACCGTCGGCATTCCGCAGCCGCGCCGCATCGAGGACAGCGCGGTCGCCGAGCTGTCCGTCGAGATCACCGAAGAACTGCGGGGGGAGATCCGCCGTCATGGCCAGCACTGACGTCGGCGCCGACATCGACAAGGACGGCATCCGGGCAGCCGAGGAGTCGCAGGACGCTCACGGTCTCGCGGGACTGGAGCCGGCGTCGACGCCCTGGACTCGGTGCAGACCGGCCGTACACCTCTGCGCGAGACCCTGACACGCAAGGTCTTGCCCCCTGCCACCGCAGTGGCGCTGGTGATGTTCGTCTGGCAACTGCTGGTGTGGGCCGAAGTCGCCCCCGACTACAAGCTGCCGGCGCCGTCCACCGTGTGGAGCGAGGTCCACGATGCCTGGCTCCAGGGCACCTTGCTCGACTACATCTGGACCAGCGTCTCGCGCGGTCTGCTCGGCTTCCTGCTGGCGCTCGCCATCGGTACGCCGCTCGGCCTGCTGGTCGCCCGGGTGGGATTCGTCCGGGCGGCCATCGGCCCCATCCTCTCCGGTCTGCAGTCGCTGCCGTCGGTGGCCTGGGTGCCGCCCGCGGTGATCTGGCTGGGCCTGAACGACTCGATGATGTACGCCGTGATCCTGCTCGGCGCGGTCCCCTCCATCGCCAACGGCCTGGCCGCGGGCATCGACCAGATCCCGCCGCTGTTCCTGCGGGCCGGCCGGACAATGGGTGCGACCGGCCTGCGCGGGGCCTGGCACATCGCGATGCCGGGGGCGCTACCCGGCTATCTGGCGGGACTCAAGCAGGGGTGGGCGTTCTCCTGGCGGTCCCTGATGGCCGCCGAGATCATCGCCTCCTCGCTCGATCTGGGCGTCGGCCTCGGCCAGTTGCTGGAGAACGGGCGCAACAACTCCAGCATGTCGCAGGTGTTCCTCGCGATCTTCCTGATCCTGCTCGTCGGTATCGCCATCGATCTGCTGATCTTCAGCCCGCTGGAGCGGTGGGTGCTGCGCAACCGCGGCCTGCTGGTCACCCGCTGAGCGAACGGACCCCGCTCGACACGGGTTGCGCGCCCGATCCCGTCAGCCACCGGCGCACCCGTACACGGCACCGGCCCGCAGAGGCGTCATCGCGTCACAGCGGAGCCGGTGCTGTCGTGTGCGGAGGAGGTGGGCCGTGCCCGCGGTGGGGCGCGTCGGGGTGAATCAGCTTTCCGGAAATCTCGCGCTGAGCGCCTCGTAGGGTCTCGTAGGCCGTAGCCCCAGCTCTGGCAGATCTTCCCTTCCGTCCGACGAAACCCCAGGTCGGATGGACACCTGGTCATGTGTCAGGTGGCGCAACACTCCAGTAACACCGCTTTCCCTACCGGATAGGTATGGTCCGAAACATGTCACCCACCGACCGTATCCGAGACCACGCCGGCCAGGGCGCGACCACCGTCGCCGCCCACCGTGCGCGGCGGCGGCTGCGTGCGGACCGGGCACGTCAGCTCGCCGACCTGCTCCGCCATCAGCTCCTGGCCGGGGGGTTCCCGGACGGCGCGCTTCCTCACGAGTCGACCCTCGCCGCCGACTACCGCGCGTCGCGCAACACCGTCCGCCAGGCACTGGACCTGCTTCGGGCCGAGGGCCTCGTGGAACGTCTCCCCGGCGTCGGCACGGTCGTCGTGGCCCAGAAGTACCCCCACGGACTCGACCGCCTGATGGGCCTCGCGGAAACGCTGCGCGAACACGGCCATGTCACCAACGAGGTCCGCACCGTGTGCCCCGTCCCCGCCCCGGCCCCGGTGGCCGACCGCCTCCACCTCCCGCCCGGTGCCGACGTCCTGTACATCGAACGCCTGCGCCGGCTGAACGGCCTGCCCCTGTCCCTCGACCTCACGTACATCCCCCTCGACCTCGGCACCGCCCTGCTCGGCGAGGACCTGGAGAACACCGACATCTTCCGGCTCCTGGAGACGCTCACCGGCCGGCGTCTGGGCCATGCCGAGATCAGCCTGGAGGCGGTGAACGCCGACGCCCACTCCGCAGCCGTCCTCGAAGCCCCGCAGGGCGCCGCCGTCCTGATGCTGGAACGCCTCACCCACCTCTCCGACGGCCGCCCGGTCGATCTCGAGTTCATCCGCTTCCGCGGCGACCGCATCACGATGAGCGGCCTGCTGCACCGCTCCCTCTGACACGACCACCCTCCTTGCTCGACCTCCCTGGAGACAGCCATGCCCTTGGCACCCCAGCGGGCCGACGTGCCCGTGACCATCGACGAGTCCAAGTGCATCGACGGCTGCACGCTCTGCGTGGACATGTGCCCGCTGGACTCCCTCGCCATCGACGACAGCACCGGCAAGGCGTACATGCACGTCGACGAGTGCTGGTACTGCGGCCCGTGCGCGGCCCGCTGTCCCACCGGAGCCGTGACGGTCAACATGCCCTACCTGCTCCGGTGAAAGGTCACACCTCCCATGAAACGCACAGCACTTGCCGCAGCCGCCGCCCTGCTCCTCGCGCCGCTCACCGCCTGCGGGGGCAACGCCGCGGCAGGCGGTGACGGCTCCACCGTCACCGTCACCGTCGGCTACCAGTCCAGGACCATCAACACCGTCACCGCGGGGACGCTCCTCCGTTCGCTCGGCTACTTCGAGAAGCAGCTGAACTCCCTCCACGACGGCAAGACATACAAGGTCGACTGGCAGGACTACGCCACCGGCGCCCCCATCACCGCCCAGATGACCGCCGGGAAGATCGACATCGGCTCGATGGGCGACTTCCCCCTGCTCATCAACGCCGCCCGCGGCAAGCAGCTCGGCAAGCCCACCCACCTGGTCTCCGTCACCGGCTACAACCTCCGCGGCGGCCTCAACACCATCGTCACCGCCCCCGACTCCAAGCTCACCTCCCTGTCGGACCTCAAGGGCAAGAAGGTCTCCACGAGCGTCGGCTCCGCCGCCGACGGCACCCTCGTACGGGCCCTGCAGCGCGCCGGCATCGACCCGAACGACGGCATCGAGAAGCTCAACCAGCAGCCCGCCGTCGGCGCGTCCGCCCTCTCCGCGGGCAGCGCCGACGCGCTCTCGCAGTTCGTCGCCTGGCCGGGCCTGCTCGCCTACCAGGGCAAGGCGAAGGCCCTGTACGACGGCGCCCAGCTGAACCTGCCCACCTTCCACGGCGTGACCGCCCGCGAGGACTTCGCGAAGCAGCGCCCGGCCGTGCTGGAGGCCTTCCTGAAGGCCCAGGCACAGGCGACCGACTACCTCAACGCCCATCCCGTGGCCGCCGCCGAGTCGGTCGCCAAGGCCACCGGCCTGCCTGCCGAGGTCGTCTACCTCTACAACGGCGCGCACGGCATCTCGACCTTCGACCCGGCGGTCAAGCCGCAGCTCGTCTCGGCGCTGAAGAAGGACGTGTCGGTCCTGAAGTCGGCCAAGCTGACCGGCGGCATCGACGTGGACTCCTTCGTCGATGACCAGTACGTCAAGAAGGCCCTCGGCGCCGACTACACCAAGCGGCTCGCCGCGACGCCTCCGACGGCTGCGAGCGAGGTGTGGCCGAAGGGTGCCGAGAAGACGATCGCCTTCAAGTCACCTGTGGCACTGCTGAGTTACGCAGGCAGGCACAAGGACGGCGTCCGCGCCGCCTACGTGCCCGACGCCACCACCGGCACCCTTTGGTTCGCCGACAAGGCGGTGTGGGTGGCCGACGGCGAGAAGCTCCTGCCGTTCGTCGCCCCGGCGACCGCGCAGGCGTACGTCTCCGCGCACGGCGGCGCCCGCGTCATCGCCTACGCCGACGCCCTGGAGCGTGCCGCATGAGCCGGCCCGCGCCGCGAACGGGCCGTAACCAGCGACCCCTCCCGCCGATCGGCCGGTATGCGCTGAGGGTGGCCGCCCTCGCGGCAGCCCTCGGCCTCTGGCAGCTCCTGACCGGCCTGGACGTCGACCTGTGGCTGCGCTTCTCGCAGTTCCCCACGGTCACCGACGTTGCCCACGCCTTCGCCGACCGCCTCTCCGGGCCGGACTACTGGACGGACCTCACCGACAGCCTGACCCGCATCGTCACCGGCTTCCTGCTGGCCGCGGTGCTGGGCGTGGCGGTGGGCGTGCTCGTGGCCCGCTCCCGTCTCACCGAGGACCTGCTCGGCCCCATCCTGGAAGTGGTCCGCCCGATCCCGGCGATCGCCCTGGTCCCCGTCGCGATCCTCCTGTTCCCCTCCAACGAACAGGGCATCGTCTTCATCACCTTCACCGCCGCCTTCTTCCCGGTCCTGGTCTCCACCCGGCACGCCGTCCGTGCGCTGACCCCCGTGTGGGAGGAGGCGGTGCTCACGATGGGCGGCGGCCGGTGGCGCATCCTGGGCTCGGTCGTCCTGCCGGGCGCGCTGCCCGGCATCTTCGGCGGCCTGTCGGTCGGCATCGGCGTCTCGTGGATCTGTGTGATCTCCGCCGAGATGATCTCCGGCCAGTACGGGGTCGGCTACCGCACCTGGCAGGACTACACGATCGTCAACTATCCCGGTGTCTTCGTCGGCATGGTCACGATCGGCGTGCTCGGCTGGCTCACCTCCACCGCGGTGGAACTCCTGGGCCGGCGCCTGACCCGGTGGCTGCCGCGTACGTCGTACGTCCCCGGTGCCCGGCCGGCGGCACCGCGCGCGCTCACGCCCGCCCGGCCGGCCCCCACCGCCGCACACACCGACCAGCCCTCCGACACCGAGGAGGCACACGATGAGCACCTCGTCTGACACCAAGCCCGACCTCCGTACGGTGGACCAGGCGCCGTCCCCCGTACGCGGCACCCGGCTCACTCTCCACGCCGCCACGCTCGGCCGCCCCGACGCCCCCGTCCTGGCCGGCGTCGACCTGGACGTCACGCCGGGCGAGATCCTCACCGTCGTCGGTCCGTCCGGCTGTGGCAAGTCGACCCTCCTGCGCACCCTGGCGGGCCTGCTGCCCCCGCTCTCCGGAGAGATCAGCCAGGACGGGCAGTCCCTGACCGGCCCGTCCGCCGAACGCGCCCTGGTCTTCCAGGAGGACGCCCTGCTCCCCTGGCGCACCCTGCGGACCAACGTGGAACTCCCGCTGGCCATCCGCGGGGTGCCGCGCGCGCAACGCCGCACGCAGGCGGAGGCGTGGCTGGCCCGGGTCGGACTCACCGAGCAGGCCCGGCAGTTGCCGCACCGCGTTTCCGGCGGGCAGCGTCAGCGCGCCCAGCTGGCCCGCGCCCTCGCGGGAACGCCCCACGCGGTCCTCATGGACGAGCCGTTCGGTGCGCTCGATGCCCAGACCCGTTCCGGCATGCAGGACCTGCTGGTGGAGGTGTTGCGCGGCACGGGCGCGACCGTCGTCTTCGTCACGCATGACGTGGACGAGGCCGTGTTCCTCGGCGACCGCATGGCCCTGCTCGGCAACGGCCGCCTCATCGCCGTACGAGACGTGCCGCGCCCGCGCGACCGTAGGGCGCACGACGCTCCGGCGCGCATCGCACTGCGCCGCGAAGTCCTCACGTCACTCGGTTCTTGAAAGGCTCCCTGGTGGACACCCCCCTGCAGATCCCGGCCCTCGCCGACGCCGAGGAGCTCAGCTGCGACGTCCTCGTCATCGGCGGTGGCACCGCCGGCACGATGGCGGCGCTCACCGCCGCCGAGCGTGGCGCGAACGTCCTGCTGCTGGAGAAGGCGCACGTCCGTCATTCCGGCGCGCTTGCCATGGGCATGGACGGCGTCAACAACGCGGTCATCCCCGGCCGCGCCGAACCCGACGACTACGTCGCCGAGATCACCCGCGCCAACGACGGCATCGTCGACCAGTCCACCGTCCGCCAGACCGCCACCCGTGGCTTCGCGATGGTCCAGCGTCTGGAGTCGTACGGCGTCAAGTTCGAGAAGGACGAGCACGGAGAGTACGCGGTGCGCCAGGTCCACCGCTCCGGCTCGTACGTACTGCCGATGCCAGAGGGCAAGGACGTCAAAAAGGTCCTGTACCGGCAACTGCGGCGGCGCGAGATGCGGGAGCGCATCCGGATCGAGAACCGGGTGATGCCCGTCCGGGTCCTGACCGCCGCAGGGCGGGCCGTGGGCGCCGCCGGCCTCAACACCCGCACCGGCGCCTTCGTCACCATCCGCGCGGGCGCCGTCATCCTCGCCACCGGCGCCTGCGGCCGGCTCGGCCTGCCCGCCTCCGGCTACCTCTACGGCACCTACGAGAACCCCACAAACGCCGGTGACGGGTACGCCATGGCCTACCACGCCGGCGCCGAACTGACCGGCATCGAGTGCTTCCAGATCAACCCTCTGATCAAGGACTACAACGGACCGGCCTGCGCGTACGTCGCCAACCCCTTCGGCGGCTACCAGGTCAACCGGCACGGCGAGCGGTTCGTCGACTCCGACTACTGGTCGGGGCAGATGATGGCCGAGTTCGCCGCCGAGGTCGCCAGCGACCGCGGACCGGTCTACCTCAAACTCAGCCACCTCCCCGAGGAGTCGGTCTCCGCCCTGGAGTCGATCCTGCACTCCACCGAACGGCCCACCCGAGGCACCTTCCACGCCGGCCGCGGTCACGACTACCGCACCCACGACGTCGAGATGCACATCTCCGAGATCGGCCTGTGCGGCGGCCACTCCGCCTCCGGCGTCCGCGTCGACGACCACGCCCGCACGACCGTCCCCCGCCTGTACGCCGCCGGCGACCTCGCCTGCGTCCCGCACAACTACATGATCGGCGCCTTCGTCTTCGGCGACCTCGCGGGTACGGACGCCGCCCGGTACACCGCGTACGAGGGTGAACTTCCCGCGGACCAGGTGCGTGAGGCGCACGAGTTGATCTACCGCCCGCTGCGCAACCCCGACGGCCCGCCGCAGACCCAGGTCGAGTACAAGCTGCGCCGCTTCGTGAACGATTACGTGGCACCGCCCAAGTCCGGCGCACGGCTCTCGCTCGCCCTGGAGGCCTTCGAGCGGATGCGCGCCGACATCGCCACCATGGGGGCCCGTACCCCGCACGAGCTGATGCGCTGCGCCGAAGTCAGCTTCATCCGTGACTGCGCCGAGATGGCCGCCCGCGCCTCTCTCGCCCGCACCGAGTCCCGCTGGGGCCTCTACCACGACCGCCTCGACCACCCCGGCCGCGACGACGTCTCCTGGTTCCACCATCTCGATCTGCACAAGTCCCCCTCCGGCGCGATGGAGTTCACCGCCCGTCCCGTGGCTCCGTATCTGGTCCCGGTCGAGGAGTTCAGCCCGACCGGCGGCCCCTCCCGGCACCTCGGCGAGGTCCACCCAGAACAGGTGGCGACGACGGGGGCCCGGCAAGCGGCTCCGGTGGCGTTGCAGCAGGAATCCACCGTGGCCGACGCAGCCACCCACCGCCGTGGCGACGCGGACGCGCCGGCCACACCTCGCCTGCTCGAACTCCTCTCTCTCGCAGAGGACGAGCCTGATCTCTCCGTGCTCGCCGCCTACTTGACGGACCCCGAGCCCGGGGTGCGGCGGACGGCCGTCACGGTCCTGACGGAGACCGTGCCGCCGGGCACCGGGCCGGCACTGGCCGCGGCGCTCACCGACCCTGACCCAGGCGTCCGCGCCTCTGCAGCAGCGTCCCTGCGCGAACTGGTCGAGACGCTGCCCCCCGAACCCGCCCTGCGCGACGGTCTCGCCGCCGCCCTGTCCGAGGCCGACCCCGCCGTCCGTGCCGCCGCACTGGACGTGCTGCGTGCCCTGCGGATCGGTGACGCCGAGTTGTTCGCGCACTCCCTGTCGGACTCCGACATCGCCGTACGCATCGCGGCCGTGCGCGCGCTCGTGTCTGTCGACGCCGCCGCAGAGGTGGCCCGCGCGGCGGCCATCGATCCCTCCCGCGAGGTCCGCGTCACGATCGCCAAGGCCCTGGCCACCCTGGGCACAGGCTCGGACACGGCCCGCTCGGCACTCGCCGCGCTCGTCGACGATCCCGACCCTCTCGTGCGTGGGGCCGCCTACGAGGCTCTGGGCACGACGGGCTGCCCGGCGGCCCTGGCCACACGCGCCGAGGCGGCTGTGTCCGACCTGGCCTGGCAGGTACGGGCCGGCGCCGCCACCGCTCTGTCCGCCGCAGACTCCGACCTGGCCGTGCCGGCCCTCGCCAAGGCTCTCACCGACCTGAACGCCGACGTCCGCAAGGCCGCCGTACTGGCCCTGACCCGGCATCGTGCCCTCAAGGACGCCCGAGCCGCCCTGGCCACCGCGACGACGGACCGGGACGCGGACGTCAGGGCCTATGCGGCGCGGGCGTTGTGACCGCGTCGGCCGACCGCATACCGCGTCGAGGGTCTCCTTGTACGTCGCGTCGAGTTGCTCCGCGCTGCCCAGGGTGTGACTTGGCAGCAGCGCCGGTCACGGACCAGGGCCGGCGGTGGGGAACTCCGCACCGAGTCTCGGAGATCTGCTCGTCCACCGGACGTCGGTCAGGGATTCGTCCAGGCCTCGGGGTCCTCCGCGAGGCTCAGGACCTCGTCGGGCAGCTTGGCCGCGGCCACGTGGGCCAGGGTGACCTCGCCGAGGATCTTGCGGACGTTGGCGCGTACGGCGATCCACAGCGGCAGCAGCGACTCCGCGGGACCACAGTAGGACAGCTCGGGTGGGCGCACTCCGCGCACCGAGACCAGAGGGCCGTCCGCCACGCGGATCACGTCCGCGATGGCGATCGAGTCAGCGGGGCGGGCGAGCCGGTAGCCACCCTTACCGCCCCGCTGGCTGACCACGAGACCGCCCCGGCGCAGGTCGCCGAGGATGCCCTCCAGGAATTTGTGCGGGATGCCCTGCGCCGCGGCGATCGCCTCGGCCTTGAGCGAGGCCTCGTCCCCTGCCGCGGCCAGCTCCAGTGCCGCCCGCACCGCATAGTCCGCCCGCGCCGAGATCCGCATGCCCCGATTATCCATCACTGCCGTGTCCGCCCGTCACCGGCTGCGCCGTCAGGCGGGAAGGGTGAAGGGCGGGTGTGCGCCGTTGAGGAAGTAGTCCCCGATCTCGCGCAGCCGGTGGGCGGCCGGCTCACGCAGGGTGTGCGTCCGGGCGTTGCGCCAGAAGCGGTCGAGTCCGTGCCGCACGGAGGCGGCGTCGGCGCCGATGACGTCCAAGGCACGGGTGGTGATCTCCTGCGCGGCCCGGGAGGCCGCGGCCTCCGCCACGCTCGCGAGGACGGCGATCTCCGCACACTCCTCGTCGTCTAGATCCTCGCGTTGCGCGAGGCCGCGCAACAGGGCCTCCACCGCCTGATCGGCAAGGGCGGACGCGGCACGGGCGACGACAGAGAGCTCGCCGTACACGGTCAGCGCGTACGGATCCTGCGGGGGGCTGTCCGGCCAGGGCTCTGGCGAGAAGGGCTGCCAGGGGGACCGCACGGCCCTTCCGTGCTCGTGGACCTCGGCCAGCAGTCCCTCGGCGATGCCGAGACAGAACTGGGCAGAGACCAGACGCGCGGTCGGCGCGGCCAGCGAGGCGAAGGGTGACAGGACACCCTCGTCCGGCGAGAGGGAGCCGAGCACAGCGTCGGCCCCGACCGGCACGGAGTCGAACTCCACGCCGCCCTCGGCCGCCAGCCGCTGGCCGAAGGTGTCTCCGCCGCTGCCGCGCACGACACCCGGGCGGGTGGGGTCGACGAGGACGGCCAGCGGCTCCCCGGTGCCGTAGCTGGCGGCCCGGACGACCAGCCGGTCGGCGATGCCGGCTCCGGCGGCATACCTCTGGTAGCCGTCCAGCAGATAGCCGTCCCCCGTGGGGGTCAGGATGAGCGGCGGTTCGTGTGAGGCGATACCGCCTCCCCAGCACCACAGCGCCGCCGTCGACTCCCGCTCGATGCGGGCGGTACGGGTGGGGTCGGCGAAGAACCGGGCGCTGAAGGACAGGAAGTAGTGGTTGCCCAGCAGGTGGCCGATGGCCCCGTCGGCCGCAGCGACGGTCCGGACGACCGCGTAGGCCGTGCGCCAGTCCGCGCCCCCTCCCCCGTGCTCGGCCGGTGCCAACAGCGTCAGCAGCCCCGACTCGCGCAGCCGCGCGACCTCATCGAGCGGTGCTTTGCCGGCCTGTTCGCGCTCGACCGCGTCCGTGGCCAGGTCGTCCGCCATCTCACGGGCTATGTGCAGCCAGTCGGCCTGCCCGGCTCCCGCGCCGGTCACCTCGTCCGCCGTCACCGTCATATCCGCACTCGCTCCCCGCGACTGCGGGTGTCGCTGCAGCTGAGTGCTGTGGTCATGGTGTCTTCCTTCAGGGGACCGAGGACGACGCGGTGCCCGGCGAGACGGCGTGGGAGTGGAGCGGTGCGCGGGGTGACGCGTCGGCTTCATCATCCTCACTCTCCTCTTCGACCACCGTCAACACTTCCCTAGTAATTCGATAGGAATACTAGGGAATCTTGGTCCGCTCTGGCTGATTCACGCTTCCGGATGGCGAGTTCGCGACAACGAGAGCGGGGCGCCGCCGGACGGGGCCGGGAGCATTCCGCGGCTGCGCAGTTCCGGGACGACCAGGTCGACGAAGGTACGCATACCGCGCCTGCCTTCAGGCCGAGCGCGGGTTCGTCCCACAGGGCCTGGCGCGGGTCCGGGGCCTTCGGCACGGGCAGCCAGGGCAGGGGGTCGCCCGCGAGACCGGTGCGGAGGACCAGGTAGGAGTCGGGCGAGTTCTTGTGGAACGCCGCCGAGTTGAGGGTGCTGGTGCGGATCGGGTCACCGCGCGCGTCGGGCTGGGCGAGCACGGGGAGGTCCTGCTGCGCAGCGGCGGCCCACATGACGAAGGCGGCTGCGGCCTCTGGGCCGCCGAAAGCAGCCGGACGACCTCGCCGAGGGTGCACACGCTGACCTCCCCCCTTCACGGGAGCCGGACACGGTGATGCCGAGCAGCCCGCAGTCCGACAGTTCGTCCACGTGGGTCATCGCGGGCTCCCGGCGCCCGCGAAGGGCACCTGGGCCGAGGGAGCGGCCTGCTGTCCGTACGGGTGCCGCCACAGGCCCTGCGCCTGAAGCTTCGGCAGGACGCCCTCGCCGAACCAGTAGGCCTCCTCCAAGTGCGGGTAGCCGGAGAGCACGAACTCCTCGATGCCCAGGCCGGCGTACTCCTTGATCCGCTCGGCGACCTCGGTGTGACTGCCGACCAGCGCCGTGCCCGCGCCGCCGCGTACCAGGCCGATGCCCGCCCACAGGTTGGGGTGGATCTCCAGGCCGTCGCGGTTGCCACCGCCGTGCAGGGCGAGCATCCGCTGCTGGCCCTCCGACTCGCTGCGGGCCAGTCCGGCCTGGACCGACTTCACTGTCTCCGGGTCGAAGCCGTCCAGGAGCCGGTTCGCCTCGGCCCACGCCTGCTCGGAGGTGTCGCGGGTGATGACGTGCAGCCGGATGCCGAAGCGGACGCTACGGCCCTCCTTCTCGGCCAAAGCCCGGATCCAGGAGATCTTCTCGGCGACCTGCGCGGGCGGCTCCCCCCAGGTGAGATAGACGTCGACATGTTTGGCGGCGACTTCTCCCGCGATCGGCGAGGAGCCCCCGAAGTACACCTCGGGGAGCGGATCGGGCACCCGGGCGAGCTTCGCGTCCTCGACCTGGAGGTGCTCGCCGCGCAGGTCGACGGTCTTGCCCTCCCACAGCCCTCGTACGATCTCCAGGAACTCGCCGGTTCGGCGGTAGCGGGCGTCCTTGTCGAGGAAGTCTCCGTAGGCGCGCTGTTCGTGGCTCTCGCCCCCGGTGACCACGTTCAGCAGCAGCCGTCCGCCGGTCTGCCGCTGGAAGGTCGACGCCATCTGGGCGGCGAGTGTCGGCGAGACGGAGCCGGGCCGGAAGGCGACGAGGAACTTCAGGCGTTCGGTGTGCTGGCTGACCATCGCGGTGGTCAGCCACGCGTCCTCGCACCAGGCCCCCGTCGGCGTGAGCGCGCCGACGAAGCCGAGGTCCTCGGCGGCGCGGGCGATCTGGCTCAGGTAGGCGACCGTGGGCGGCCGGTCGCGCCCGGACTCCGTGGCGGGGGTGCCGTGGCCGCCGCCGACGACATGGCGGCTGTCTCCGTTGGTCGGCAGGAACCAGTGGAAGGTGAGGGACACGTGGAGTCTCCGATCCGGAGTGCGATCAAGGTTGTTCGTCAGAGGAGGCCGTGCCGGGGCGGCCTGGTGCCGTTCAGGACGTAGCGGCCGATGTGCTGGACCTTCCAGCGGGCCGGGTCGTGCAGGGTGTGGGTGCGCGCGTCGCGCCAGTGGCGGTGCAGGCCCAGAGAGTCGAGCGCGGAGCGGGTGCCGGAGACCTCGAAGAGGGCGCTGCCTACCTCCACAGCGGCCTCCGCCGCCGTCACCTTGGCCGCGGCCACCGCGATCGAGGCCGCGGCTGCCGTGTCGTCGGTCAGGTCGGCGCGGGCGTCATCGACCGCGCGGGCGGCCTCGCGGAGCAACGCTTCGGCAGCCCGCACTCTGATTCCCAGTTCGCCGAACCGCTGGATCAGCAGCGGATCTTCCGCAGCGGTCGCGTGCCCCTCGTCGACGCTCTCGAACCAGGGGCGGCTCTTCGTACGGACGAACTCCACCGCCTCGGCCAGCGCCCCGGCGGCGATCCCGGCGTCGATGGCAGCGTGCAGCAACTGAGCCACCGCTCCGTGGAGTTGGGGCCCCTGGAAGGTCAGGTGGTGCGGCACGACCCGGTCGGCGGGGACGGGCACCGACTCCAGACGGACGGTTCCTCTGGCGGTGGTCCGCTGTCCCATGCCGTCCCAGTCGTCGACGACCGTGAGGCCGGGCGCGTCGCGCGGCACGTACGCCACGTGCAGGGTGTCGTCTTCGGTGCGGGCCAGGACGGGGATCCAGTGGGCGAACAGCGCGCCGGTGGAGTAGTGCTTGACGCCGTCGAGGACGTACGACCCGTCCGGAAGCCGCGCGAGCCGAGTGCGGATGTCCTGGATGTGCCGGGTGCCCGCCTCGGACTGGGCGTTGCCGAAGCGCTTGCCCCGCAGGACCTCGCCGAAGAAGAATTCCTGCTGCCGCTTGTGCCGGGGGTTGTCGAGGACCTCGGAGGGCGGGCCCTGCTCGACGATCCTGCCGCCGTCGATGAAGACGACCCGGTCGGCGATCTCCCGGGCGAACCCGATCTCGTGGGTGACGATGACCAGGGTGGTGCCGCCGGTCGCCAGGTCCCTGATGACGGCGAGGACTTCGCCGACCAGTTCGGGGTCGAGCGCGGAGGTGGGCTCGTCGAAGAGGACGACGCCGGGGCGCAGGGCGAGGGCGCGGGCGATGGCGACGCGCTGCTGCCGGCCACCGGAGAGCTGGCGCGGGTAGGCGCCGGTCTTGTCGGCGAGGCCGACCCGGCCGAGGAGTTCGCGGGCGAGTTCCTGGGCCTCGGGCTTGCCGAGCCGGCCGGTGGCGACCGGGGCGGCGGCCACGTTGTCCACGACCGTCAGGTGCGGGAACAGGTTGAAGTTCTGGAAGACGAAGCCGATCCGACCGCGTTGGGTGAGGATGGCCCGCTCGCTCAGCTCCTTCAGCCTCCCCCAGCCTTCGGCCGGGGGGACCCCCATCTCCCTACGGTCGCCCTGCCTCTTCACGCCGATCGGCTCGCCGTTGATGCTGACGTAGCCGATCTCGGGCTTCTCCAGATGGTTGATGACCCGCAGCAGGGTGGACTTGCCGGAGCCGGAGGGGCCGAGGATGACGGTGACCTCGCCGGGGCGGACGGTCAGGTCGATGCCGTCCAGTACCCGGTGGGTGCCGTACCACTTGTGCACGTCGTGGACCTCGACGGTGGCGGCTTCGACGTCCGCCAGGGCTTCGAGCGTCTTGGCGGTCATACGACGGCCTCCCGGCGGATGTGGGCCCGCAGGCCGGTGAGACCGGTGCGGAGCTTCTGCAGCGGCGTCGGCGGCAGGCTGCGGGTGGCACCGCGGGCGTAGTACCGCTCGACGTAGAACTGGATGACGGAGACGACGCTGGTCAGGATCAGGTACCAGACGGTGACGACCAGCAGCAGCGGCACGATGTCGCCGGGATAGGTGGAGCCCATGGTCTGTGCGGAGCCGAACAGGTCGAGCAGGGAGACGTAGAAGACCAGCGAGGTGCCCTTGATCAGGCCGATGAGCTGGTTGACGTAGTTCGGGATGATCGAGCGCAGCGCCTGCGGAAAGACGATCTTCCGGAACCGGTAGCCCTTGGGCAGGCCGAGCGCCGCGGCCGCCTCGTGCTGGCCCTGGTCGACGGAGAGGATGCCGCCGCGGACGACCTCGGCCGCGTAGGCGGCCTCGTTGAGGCTGAGGCCGATGACGGCGACGACCATGTCGGTGGCGAGCTTCGACTCGTCGAAGGAGAAGACGGCCGGGCCGAAGGGGACGCCGACGCTCAACGTCTTGTACAGGGCACTGAAGTTGTAGAGGAAGATCAGGACAACGATGAGCGGGATGGAGCGCAGCGCCCAGATGTAGGTCCAGCTGACCGCGCGCAGCACCGGGCTCTTCGACAGCCGGGCCAGGGCGAGCAGGATGCCGCCGAGCAGGCCCAGCACCGCGCTGTAGGCGGTGACTTCGAGAGTGATGAGGAGCCCGTCGAGGATGTTCGGCCGCAGGAACCAGTAGCCGAAGCGGTCCCACTGGTAGAAGGGGTTGGAGACCAGTCCGTGCACGAACTGGGCGACCAGGACCAGGACGACCGCGGTGGCGACCCAGCGTCCTGGCCGCCGCAGCGGCAAAACTCGCTGGGCAGTGAGGGCTTTCTGCGGTTCGTCGGCGGTCGGCGCCTCGGGGAGGGTGGCGGTGGCGCCAGGGGGTTCACTCATGGTGGGCTCCGGCTGGGTGGAAACACCCCGGACAGCGCGCCAGGCATGCGGCGGCGGATGCTACGGCGAGGTACCGGGGGCGTGGCGGACGACGGCACACCGCGAGGGCGGTGGTGGTCAGGGGACGGGGCTGCGGGGAGGTGTCAGCCCCGGCAGCGGGCGCGGCCCGGTGCGGTACACAGTGCGCTGTTCACGCGGAGCAGATCGACGGCGCGATCGGCGACGAGGAGGTTCGGGTACGGCCGTACGCAGCCGTGCGGGCGGCGTGTCGCCGTCCTCGGAGCTGCGTACATGGCGTCACCGTCACTGTTCCGGCCCTTAGGGCCTCGCGCTTACCGATACGTCATCGGTCCGGTCGTCACCTGGGGCACCCCACCGCGGTGCGAGGGTTGCCGGTCAGCAAGCCAGGGCTTGTCGCTGACGCTCATGACCGTTCTGGGCCGTAGTCAGGACAATGACCCGAACGAATGTCAACGCCGGTCCACCAGGTGGAACGGCTAAGGGGCTGTGTGTGCCGCCCAGTCCAGGATCCGCACGGCTGCTCCGGCGGCCTCCAGGCCCTGACGGCGGGCGTGGTGACGGCGGTGGATGCCGCCGAGGTCGAGGTGGGCGCCGAAGGCCGGGTGGGTGGCCAGGCGGCGGGCGTAGGCCCACAGGGTCGGGTGCTCGGCGATGCGCTGGACGGCGGCGGCGTCCAGGTGGTTGCGGTGCACGGTGTCGAGTTGGACCAGGGCGACCCACAACTCGACGTCTGCGGCGGTGACTTCGTCGCGGATGAGGTACGTGCGTCCGGCCAGCCGGTGCTCCAGCGCGCCCAGCGTCTCCAGCAGAGTCCCGAGCGCCGCGTCGCGCTCGACCTGCCCGCCACCGGCCGAACCGGCGCGCTGGGCGGCCTCGTCCATGCTCCGCGCGCAGATCCGCTCGACGGCCTCGATCTCCGACTCGGCGCCGCAGGGGTGGAGCGAGACGCCGCCGGTGCCGAACCTCCGGGCGAGGTCGCGCATGATGTCCGGGGCATGGGTGCTGACGATCCGCCCGGACCAGTCGTCGCTGAGCACCGGAGCGGCGGCCGGACCGGTGTACCGGTGGACGCTCGCCTCGTACAGCGGGCGCAGAGCCGAGTGACCGCCGTCGGGACAGTCGGGCACGGCGGGCAGGAAAGTCGCCGGACAGGCGGTGTCCAGGCCGAGCAGGCTGTGGGTGACGGCGATGCGCAGGCCGTCGGGAGCGGCCGTCGACAGATGGAGGCGGTAGCGGCCCGGAACGGCGTAGTGGCCACTGCGCGCGTCCCGGCCGATCCGGCCCCGGAAGGCCGGTGCGGACCGGTCGGACGCGTGGGCGGCCAGCGGTGTGACGGTCATGACCCTCCCCGGGAGCTGGCGCGGACGTACGCGCGGCGGAAGCGACGCCTGACGAGGGAGCAGGGCCCACCTGTGCGCACCGGACAGGACGGCACCTCAAGGTGGAGAGGAGGCGCCGCCGGCGCGGGATGGGCGCGGCTCAGCCCTGGGGCCTGATCGCGCTGCAGACGCGCTGCAGGTCGATGTGGCGGCGGGAGGTGAGAAGGAGAGGCGACGGCTCACTCGGACGGTGCCCGGACCAAAGCGCCTCATGTTTCCCTACCTATTCACTAGGATTCCCCCAGTGAGTGTCGATCCGACCGACATCGGCGTCAAGAGGGCCGTCTCGCATCGCGGACGCCCCGATGGACGGCTGTCCCCTTCGACACAGTCACCACACGTTTCGCACTGCAACCGCCGGGACGCGGCGACGGTCTCTGCGTGGGACGCAAAGCAGCACGGGCGGGCTCCCGCCGGCCGGGAAGTGGATGCGGCGGGAGTCGCGATCAGGTCCGCCACGGGAAGCGGGTCAGGCCCGGGAAGCGGGTCAGGCCCGGGAAGCGGGTCAGACATGGAACTGGTTCGCGGGGACCGCAAGCCCGTAGTGCTCGCGGAGTGTCGTGCCCTGGTACTCCTCGCGGAACAGCCCCTTGCTGCGGAGGATCGGCAGCACGTGGTCGATGAAGGCCGCGAGGCCCGACGGCAGGGCGGGGGCCATGATGTTGAACCCGTCTGCCGCACCGCCCTCGAACCAGGTGATGATCGTGTCCGCGACCTGCTCGGGCGTGCCGACGAACTCGAAGTGACCGCGCCCGCCGCCGAGCCGGGAGATGATCTGGCGGACCGTCAGCTGTTCGCGTGCCGCGAGGTCGATGATCAGGTCGGAGCGGCTCTGGGAGCCTTCCAGCTTCGGCCTGGCGAGAATGAAGTCCGGTAGGCGCTCGTCGAGTTGGAAGACCGTCGGCTCGGTCTCGAAGACTGCCGCCAGCTGGCGCAGCCCGTACTCCGGGACGCGCAGGTCGTCGAACTGTCGCGCAAGCGCCCGGGCCTCTTCTTCGGTCGACCCGATGTACGGGACGATGCCCGGCAGGACGATCACCCCGTCCGGGTCGCGCCCAGCGGCCCTCGTCCGTGCCTTGATGTCGGCGTAGAAGACGGCTGCGCGCTCGTACGTCGTGTGGGCGGTGAAGATCGCCTCGGCGTGCCGTGCCGCGAAGTCCTTGCCGTCCTCCGAGGAGCCGGCCTGAACGAGCAGCGGGTAGCCCTGCGGAGGGCGCTGGACGTTGAGCGGGCCGGCCACCTTGAAGTGCCTGCCCTGGTGGCCGATCCGGTGCAGGCGGGCAGGGTCGGCGTAGCGTCCGGTGGCCTTGTCCGCTACGACGGCCTCGGACTCCCAGCTGTCCCACAAGGCCTTGGCGACCTTCAGGAACTCGTCGGCGCGGGCGTAGCGTTCGGCGTGGTCGGGGCGGGTGTCGAGGCCGAAGTTGGCGGCCTCGTCGGCCCCGGCCGAGGTGACGATGTTCCAGCCGGCGCGGCCGCCGCTGACATGGTCGACGGACGCGAGCCGGCGGGCGAGGTTGTACGGCTCGTTGTACGTCGACGACACGGTGGCGATGAGGCCGATCCTGCTGGTCGCCTGGGACAGCGCGGTCAGCAGCGTCAGCGGCTCCAGCTGGCCCGGCGGCCGGAACTCGCCGGTGCCGATGAGGGCCGGGCCGTCCGCGAGGAACAGTGAGTCGAACGTGGCGCTCTCGGCCAGCTGCGCCAGCTCGATCCAGTGCTGGAGATCGAAGTCGGCCCGGGGATTGCTGTGCGGGAGCCGCCAGGCGGCCTCGTGGTGGCCCGCTTCCATGAGGAAGGCGTTGAGGTGGAGCTGCCGTCGTCTCGCGCTCATGAGGTGACCTTCAGTTTGGCGCTGTCGTAACCGGCGGGAAGGAGGTTGTCGGTGATCGACTTGACGTCGACCTTCTTGGTGATCTGGCCCGCCTCCAGGAAGGCGTCGGCGAGCTTCTGCTCCAGCTCGATGTCCGACTGCTCGATCGGGGTCACCCGGTTCGAGTAGGCGGCCAGGGACGCCTTGGCATCCGCCGGCGGGATGCCCTGCTCCTGCGAGAGGGCCTGTGCGTACTTGTCGGGGTTTTTGACCGCCCAGGCGAACTCGCGCGAGAGCCGCTTCAGGACGTCCGTGAGAGCGGCCCGCTTTGTCCTGTCGTTCAGCGACTTGTCGGTTGCCACGTAGTAGCTGCTGGTCTGGTCGATCGGCGGGAGGCCTTTCACCAGGACCCGTGCGCCGTTCTTGACCGCGATCGCCGACTGGGGGTTCCAGATCGACCAGGCGTCCACCTTTCCGGTGTTGAACGCCGTGGCCCCGGCCGCCGGGTCGAGGAAGACCAGCTTCACGTCCTTGGGGGTGAGGCCGACGCTTTTCAGCGCGTTCAGGGCCAGGCCGTGGGCCGAACTGCCCTGCGGCACAGCGATCCTCTTGCCCTTGAGGTCGGCGGCCGTCTTCAGCTTCGAGCCCTTGGGGACGATGATGTTCTCCGCGGCCTGGTCGGGCGTGAGCGAGCGGTTGACGGCGACGACCTTGAAGCCGTACTCCTTCGCGGCGCCGGTGATCGGCGGTACGTCGCCGACGCTGCCGAGGTCGATGTCGCCCGAGGCGGCGGCCTGCACGAGCGGTGGGCCGTAGGTGAAGCGGGCGAACTTGACCTTGTAGGGGGCGTTGTCGAACACGCCGGTCAGCTTCGCCAGGGCCTGGCTGCCGTCGCCGCCGTTGTCGCCGATGGTGAAGGTGTACTTGCTCCACTCGGGGTGCTTGGCGTCGCTCGCGTCGACGGCGTTGCTCGGCGGCGCGGTGGTGTTCGACGAGGATCCGCAGGCCGCGAGGGTGCTCGCCAGGGCGAGCGAGCCGACGGCTCCGATGAGTCCGGCTGTTCTCTTTCGCATGGGCTTTCGTGCTTTCTGTGCTGGGTGAGGGTGTTCGGGAGGTCAGTGCTGGCCGGCGAGGCCGAGGTCTGCCAGAAGCCGGGCGCGGAGTTCCTCGCGGGCGACGCTCGCCTCGCGGTCGGTGGCGGAGAGGTGCACCTCGTGCGAGGTGCCGATGCGGCCGTTGCTCATGACGACGATGCGGTCCGCCAGGGCGATCGCCTCGTCGACGTCATGGGTGACGAGCAGCATGGCGGCGTGGTGCTTGCTGCGCAGCGCGCGTACCAGGTCGTGCATGCGCAGCCGTGTGATGGCGTCGAGGGCCGCGAACGGCTCGTCCAGCAGCACGAGTTCGGGCTCCGAGACCAGTGCCCGGGCGAGCGACACGCGCTGGGCCTCACCGCCGGAGAGCTCCTTGGGCCAGGCCTTCTCACGGCCCGCGAGTCCGACCTCGGCGAGCACGGCACGGGCTCGCTGATCGCCGTCGGGTCCGTGCAGGCCGAGCGTGACGTTGCGCAGGACCCGCTGCCACGGCAGCAGCCGGTCGGCCTGGAAGACGATCGCACGCCGTGCCGGGACCTCCACGCGCCCACCGTCGGGCCGGTCCAGTCCGGCGAGCAGCCGCAGCAGGGTGCTCTTGCCGCAGCCCGAGGGTCCGAGCAGGATCACCAGTTCCTCGTCGGCGATGGTGAGGTCGAGGTGGTCGAGCACCACCCGGTCACCGAAGCGACGAACCACCTGCTCGACGACGACCCCGGTCTGCCGACGGGGCTCCGTCGCAATCGCGTTGCTCATGACGCCTCATAACTGGGTCGCCACCGCAGCAGCACCCGCTCGAGAGCCCGGACGAACTGGTCGGCGAGCAGACCGAGGAGCGAGTAGATCACCAGCCCCACGAAGACCTGGTTGGTCTGCAGGTAGGTCTGCCCCTGAGTGATGAGGAAGCCGAGTCCCTTGTCGGCGTTGACCGTTTCGGCGGCGACGAGGCCCAGGACGCTGTAGGCGAGGGAGAACCGCAGGCCGACCAGAAACCCTGGCAGGGCTCCCGGCACCAGCACTCGCGTCACCAGACGCCAGGTGCCCGCGCCCGTCGTGCGCGCCATCTCGATCAGCCGCTGGTCGACCCCGCGGATCGCCGCGAACAGATTGAGATACATCGGGACGCCGGCGCCGAAGGAGATCAGCAGCACCTTCGTCAGCTCGTCGATGCCGAACCACACGATCATCAGCGGCAGCACCGCCAGCAGTGGGATCGTGTTGAGCACCTGCACGACGCCGTTGAACAGGTACTCACCGCTGCGCAGCAGCCCGCCGAGCACCCCGGTGACGATGCCCACCGTCAGGCCGATCACGAGACCGATGCCGGCCCGCTGCAGCGAAATGGTCAAGTCAGGTCCCAGCACGCCCTGTTGCCACAGGTCGGCGGCGGACTGCACGATCGACGTCGGCGCCGGGGCGTACGTCTTCGACACCACTCCAGCCCGGGCGAGAACCTCCCAGGCGAGGAGGATCGCGACCGGGGTCGTGTAGATGCCCAGCGGCCACCGCAGGCGCTCGCGGAGCGTGCTGAGCGGTGTCCGGCGGCGGGCGTCGCGCGGCAGGAACACCTCGCGTTCCCGCGCGCTCTTCGTCCCGGTGTCCGGCCCCTTGGCGACGGCCGGCGCCGGGATACGGACCTCGGTCATGCGGCCACCGCCAACACGTTGCTGTAGTGCGAGGCGTCGCCGACGAGCTGCTCGCTGCGGCGGCCGTCGACGCCGGTCGGTACCTCTCCCGCTACCGTCACCCGGTTGAGGCGGCGCGGGTGGTCGTCGTAGTTGTCCACCCCGTAGTGCTGGGTGATCCGGTTGTCGAAGATCAGCAGCTGGTTCGGGGACCAGGTCCAGCGCAGGATGTTCTCCGGACGGGTCACGTACGACTGCAGGATGCGCAGGAGGTCGGCCGAGTCGCTGCCCGGCAGGCCGACGATCCGCTTGGCGAACCCGCCGATGAACAGCCCCCGTTCCCCGGTCAGCGGGTGCACCCGCACGACCGGGTGCTCGGCCTCGTACGGCGTCGAGACGAAGACGCGGTCGTACTCCTGCCGCTGCGCGGTCGTGGCCGCGGGGCGCGCGTAGTCGTACTGGTTGGTGTGCACGACGCGCAGCGTGTCGGCGAGGGCGCGCAGCGGTTCGGGCAGGTCGCGGTAGGCCGCGGCGGCGTTGGCGATGAGCGTCTCGCCGCCGTACGGCGGGATCACGACGGACCGGAGCGTGGTGAGCTGGGGCGGGTTGACCACGAAGGTGACGTCCGTGTGCCATTCGCTGGCCTTGGACGTCTCACTGTCGACGGCGAGCACGTTCGCCGTGCCGTCGGCGGCCGGCACGTTCGGATGGGCGGTCGTCAGTTCGCCGAACCACCGGGCCACCCGCTCCTGGCCGGCGTTGTCGAGCCGCACGTCGTCGAACACGATCGCCTTGTGCTCGCCCAGGGCGTCTCGCAGCGCCGTGACCGTCGAGGGGTCGGGCGTCGCCGTGAGTTCGACGCCCTCGACTATCGCGCCGATGCGGCCGGTGAGCTTACGGATGGAGACAGACATGAGGGGGCCCTCCCGGGCAGATGCGCGCACCAAGGGGTGCCGGGGATCGGGGAGCTGCGTGAAGTGGCTGGTACCGCGCAGGTCTGATCGACCACACGCGGAACTCCAGGTCGGCCGGGCCGGAGAGAAAAATGCGTGGTCGCTGAGCCGCTACAGCCGCGTTGTCAGCGACCGCGTCGGCGTGCGCGAACAGGCTCCCGGCTCATACGAGAAGGAGAGGAGACGGAGAGCCCTCAGGAGGTGAGTACGACGGTCCCGCGGAGAGACATCGCAGGGCGGGCGGCTTCACACCGCCCGAGTCCGGCGCGCGCCGACCGCGCACACCGGCTGCTGCCGGGGACCACTTGCCGGGTCAGCGACAACAAAACGCGCTGGAGACGTGCGCCAGATCGATGTGGCGCCGCCGGGTCAGGTCCACGCGCGGGTTCATGGGACGGGAGTTCAGCAGACGTCCACCATGTTGGTCAATGCCTTCCCCCACAGGTCTTGCGATGCGGACACGGAGACCATCTCCGCTCTTCGGAACGCGGCCATGCGGCGGGCGGCGGGAACCGCCACGCACTCCCCCGGCCGGCAATGAAAGCGAGGGCACGCGCACGCCACCACACCCATCAGGTCGGCCCAGCGCCCTGCCCACGGCTCCGTGCTCGTGACCGGCGCCACCAGAAAGCAAGGCGGAGTGACCGCACGACGGCTGCCGGCGGCCGACCCGCCCGGCCCGCGCACCCGTGCGGGACACGACCGCACCCGCCACCACCGTGCTCGCGGACGCGGACGTCGAACTCGTTCTCGGAGACCTCGGTGACCCGTAGAGCCTGCCGCCGCTGCTGGACGATACGGCGCTGGTCGTCGTGGAGCAGGTAACCTTCGGATCGGCCGGCAGCGACCCCGCGCCCGAGTTCGTCCGGGGCCGTGCCCTGGCCGATCGCCGCGATCGCCGCGGGCATCAACCATGTGGTCTTGCCCGGCGTACCCCGACCGCCGACAAGGTTCCCGGCCGCTGGCGGAAGCGACGCCTCAAGGGCTGCCTGCACGCACGGTTCCGATGCGTGAAGGCGCTGCGCCCCGGCACTCCATGACAACTACCTCGGTCTGTCGGGTACCGGTGTCGACGCGATCGTGGAGGACGCCCACCGGCACATCGTCCCGCCCGACGAACCCGTCCAGATGATCGCGCCGGAGGACATCGCCGAGTTCGCGGCCCTCGCCTTCGACCAGCCGGGGCGCTTCGCCGGACGGACCCTGGAACTGGCCGACGCCGATCCGGCGTGAGCAGGGTGAGCAGCCGGCGGCGGGTGAACCCTTCCGTTCTGGCCCGCGGCGAGCCACTGGCGCAGCCCGCGGCGGTGGCGTCGAAGTTCCTACGGTGAAGCCGTTCCACTTCCGGAACAACTCCCCCACTCCCCGGAGGACTTCAGTGAAGTCACGTCTGAAACTGCTCGGTCTGGTCGCCGCACCGGCCCTGGTCACCGCGGCCGTCCCCGCCGCCTATGCGGCGAACGCCCCACAGCCCCACGCAACCCGTGCCGCCATCGCCGGAGACGTCCTGCCGGGCCTGAAGCAGAACGCGGCCCGCACCGGAAGCGTCGCGGCCGACAAGCGGATATCAGTGGCGATCAGCCTGACACCCAGAGGTGGCAGCGCCCTTGACACCTTCGTCGCCAAGGTCAGTGACCCGCACTCGAGCTCCTACGGCCACTACCTGACGAAGCACCAGTTCACGGCACACTTCGGCCGGACCGACGCGGAGATCAAGCGGCTCAAGGACTACCTGCACGCGCAGGGCCTCACCGTCGGCAAGGTCCACTCGGGCAACCTGCTGGTCGACGCCAGCGGCACCGCCGCCCAGCTGGAGAAGGCCTTCGGCACCAAGCTGTCGACCTGGAAGGACGCCCGGACAGGGCGTTCCTTCTACGCCAACGACAGCGCGCCCACGCTGCCGACGGCCATCGCCTCGCTCATCAGCGACGTGGCGGGCCTCAACAACCGCCTCCAGCTGCACCACCAGGCGACCCCGCACACCGTCTCCCCCCACAACGGGCCGGGCGGCGGCTACACCCCGTCCCAGCTCAAGGGCGGCTACAACGTCTCCGGTACATACACCGGCAGCGGCCAGAAGATCGCCCTGCTGGAGTTCGACGGCTTCCAGCAGTCCAACATCACCACGTACGACAACCACTACGGCCTGGGTTCGCCCACCCCGACCGTGCAGAAGGTGGACGGCGGCTCCGGCGCGCTCGGCGACGGCCAGGTCGAGGTCGAGCTGGACATCGAGGTACTGCACGCCATCGCTCCCAAGGCGAACGTCACCGTCTTCGAGGGCCCCAACTCCGACGCCGGCGAGGTCGACACGTACCAGGCCATCGTCGACAGCGGCATCCCGACCACCTCGATCAGCTGGGGTGCCGCCGAGAGCGCCCGCACCACCTCCGGCATCAACGCGGTCGACGCCGTCTTCAAGGCCGGCGCCGCCCAGGGCCTCGGCTTCTACGCGGCCTCCGGCGACAGCGGCTCCGACGACGCGGGCGACGGCGGCACCTCCGTCGACTACCCGGCCAGCGACCCGTACGTCACCGGCGTCGGCGGCACCAGGCTGACCGTCACCTCGTCCAACACCTGGAGCAAGGAGGTCGCCTGGTCCGGAGGCGGTGGCGGCAAGTCATCCGTCTTCAAGATCCCCAGCTGGCAGACGGCGGTGCAGAAGAACGCCGGCGGCGGCTACCGCCAGGTCCCGGACGTCTCGACCCACGCCAACCCCAGCCCCGGCGTCTCCATCTACTCGCAGGGCTCCTGGTCCTCGGTGGGCGGCACCAGCGCCGCCGCCCCGGAGTGGGCGGCCTTCGCGGCCCTCTACAACCAGCAGGCCGCGGCGGCCGGCAAGGCCCGCCTCGGCTTCGCCAACCCCGCCCTGTACTCGGCGAGCGGCACCGGTTTCCACGACATCACCAGCGGTAGCAACGGCGCCTACTCGGCGGCCACCGGCTGGGACTTCACCACCGGCTGGGGCTCGTACAACGCCGCGACGCCGGCGAGCAAGCTGCTCGGCTGACGACCGGCGGCCGACCACCGACCGACAGCGCGCGGCCGGGAGCGATCCTCCCGGCCCGCGCTGCAACGGGACGTCGGGACCTTCAACTGCGCGCCCATGGAAACAGCGGTGATCCAAGCAGCATGTGATCCCCGGCCCTGATGGCCACCTCCGCAGGCCGCCGACGAGGAAAAGCACTGCGCACCGAGTGCAGCCCGGGGCGGCCTGCCAACGGCCGACGAACCCCTCCATCCCGGCACGCGGTCCGATCCGCCCGGACGCCGTGGCATTGCGCAGCCCTGGAGACCGGGGGGCGGCACGGCAACTGGACACATGACTGACAAGAAGCTGTCACACGCGGACCGGAATGCGGGGCCGGCCGGCGCCCGTTCTGACTGGCATGACTGTTGCAGCAGTAGCGCTCAACGCGTCCGACGCCCCGAATCAGGTCGACGCCACCGTGCGGCTGGCCCAGGAGGCCGCGGCCGCCGGTCTGCGGTCGGCCTGGTTCGGCCAGACCTTCGGCGCGGACTCACCCCAGCTCGCCGCGATCGTCGGGCGCGCGGTGCCCGGACTGCAGGTGGGCACCTCCGCGATCCCCGTCTTCGGCCGGCACCCACTGCTCGTCTCCAGCCAGGCCCAGACCGCCCAGGCCGCGACGCACGGCCGTTACCACCTCGGTCTGGCCCTCGGCACCAAACTGCTGACGGAGGCCGGCTTCGGCCTGCCCTTCGAGCCCGGCAAGGACGATCCGCCCGTCGGCGGCGCGCGGTAGCGGCGTGGAGGCAAGCAGCCTGCGTAGGCGGCGCGGTTCCAGCCAGCCGTGGTTGAACGCGTCGTACATCGCCCCGTGCCCGCGCCGGTGCTCGGCCGTGAGCGTCAACTCGGCCAACGACGTCACCGGGCCGTCCGAGCACAGCACCGCGTCGGTGAGCTCGAAGAGCGCATCCGCCCGGGTGTAGAGGCAGTCGTAGAACTCGACACGAAAGTGGGACAGGACGCCCGACGCGGCGTCAGTGGACTGTTCAGCGGCGAGACTCTTCACCAGCGGCCGTTCCTTCACGCGACGTTGCTCGACACCTCGAAGCGTGAAGAACGGCCGTCCTGCTGTCCCGAGAACGAACCAAGATCAGCGGGTCAGGTGAACGGCCGAGGTTAAACGCCAAGCTAAGTCGTGCAGTCAGGTGTCACGCGCGAATCACAGACCCCGTGGACACCCTCCCCGCACAGGATCGCGAAACTGAACATACGTGCCCGCATGGGACTGGATGGACGACCCTGGACGGCTTCTACGACATGTGCCATGTGGTACCCAGTGAGGGACCCAAGATCAGGACCGGAGCGTCTTCTGGCCCGTCAAAGCGGTATTGCAGGGTGTTCGGTGGTGTCTCACTCACGCCCCAGACCCTCTCACGTCTCACGGACGCCCCTATAACGCGGGTGTGCGGGCAACCGGTCTGACCAGGTTGAACACCTCGCGGGCGGCATATCGCTTGAGGCATCGGATGATCTCGCGTCGGGTCTTGCCCTCCTGGGTGCGGCGTTCGTAGTACGCCCGGGTGCGCGGGTCGTGGCGCAGGCGGGTGAAGACGATGCGGTGCAGGGCCGCGTTCGCCTGGCGGTCGCCGCCGTAGTGGAGCCGGCGCGTGCTCCGACGGCCCGACGAATACTCGACGGGGCTGACTCCGCAAAGGGCAGCAAAGGATGCCTCCGTGTTCAGCCGCTCGGGGTTGTCTCCCATGGTGATCAGGAGCGTGACGGCGCTGTCCGGACCGATGCCCACCGGTTCGAGTAACTGTGGGACGTGGCGTTCGACGAGCCGGGTCAGGCGTTGGTTCAGCTCGTCGATCTGCCCGGTGAGCTGCTCGATGCGCTCGGCGAGCATCTGCAACGTCAGGTGGGTGGCCTGGGTCACCGCGTCCTCGTCTCCCTCACCGTCGTGCGGGGCGAGGCGCGCGCAGGTTCGATACAGCTCGGCATTGCCCAGGCTGGACAGCTGTTCTCGCAGGGCGGGGTCAGCGATGACCAGGACGGCCTTGAGCTGGTTGATCGCCTGGGTGCGGGCCTTGACCGCGGAGTCCTTGGCGAGCTTGAACAATCGGGTACTGTGCACCGGACCGTCGCCGGACTTGGCCCGGGCCCGGGCGCGGCCACTGAGCACGGCCCGCGCGGCGGCCTGCGCGTCGAGCGGGTCCGACTTCCCCAGCAGCCGGCGGGCCGACCGGTCGGGCCGGTTCACTTCGAACACCTGGATCTGCTGCGCCAGCAGGTAGCGGGACAGCCCCGCGCCGAAGGTGCCGGTGCCCTCCACACCGGCCCGACGCACCGTACCCCGCTTACGGGCCCACACCAGCAGCTGCCGGTAGCCGGCCGCCGTCGCCGGAAAAGACTCGGTCCCCAAGGTCTTCCCGAGCAGGGAGATCACGGCGGCGACATGCACCTCGCCGTGCGTGTCCACGCCCAGAACGACCTCACCCCGAACGGGAGGATCCGTGCTGGAGGAGGTGCTGTGCTGTCTGGTCGTCATGATGGTTGGCCTCCCGCGTGGTGACGTGCTGGGCGGACGGCACCGGCCTGCCCGGGCGGTCTGAACCGTGATGGCGCCGGAAACTCGGCAAGGCCCCTATTGAGACACGCCCTGTGGCTCGGTGGCTGCAGACACCATCCCGCAACGACGGTCGACAAGCCTGTGACTGGACACTTCGGTCATAGATCTCATGAGTCAGACCCCCGTCCGGGACGGCATTGCGCATCCGTCCCATTGATCCCGGCACAACGGCAGGACCCGATCACTGCCGGATGGCTTCGTCCGAACCGGAGCTCAACCTGACCTGGACGGGCTGACAGTAAGTTGGCTTCTCGCCCACTCGTGACCGACATCAGCGGACGGCCTCGCGGCCCGCGTTACCGGCTGTCCTTCGCCGACCAGGGCACGAACGGCTTGGGCCCTCTATCGGTGAGCGTCCATGTCTCTGGCTTCCATTACGGGGGTCCGCGGCTACGGGAGACGGCTCGCCGGAGTCTCAGACCACCCGCCGGTCGGCGGGCCGACCTCGCAGTCGCCCGGAGGTCCCGGTGCCGGGACGATGCCGGGGAACCCATACCCGCAGCGCCCGAGGACTGATGCGGCACCGCACGGGAGTCGGCAGGCTGACGGCTTCGCCGTCCAGTCCGGCGGGGAGGACGGGGACGTCGGCGTGCACGATGACGTCGTCGGGCGTGGCGAGACGGGTGAAGCCGTGCGGTTGGCCGCTGCGAAGCCTGACGGCCGTCTCGGCCGGCGTCTCCGCCCTGGCGGCCAGTACTCCCAGCAGGCCGGAGTCGAGGTGTGCACGCCTGCCGAGCCCGGCGGGGTCATCCACCTGGTAAGGGTTGTTGCTCACCAGCACGGCATCCGGCCCGTCAACGGTGAGCGGCCCTGCGCGCACCACCAGCTCCGGTCCCTCATGGCGGGCCAGGAAATCCGGAAGGATGCGCACTGCCGTGCCGAGTTTGTCGTCCCGATAGGCGGGGTCCTGTACCAGGGCGGCATAGGCGCCGAACGACACGTTGTTGACGAAGACCCGCTGGCCTGCGTATCCCAGATCCACGTGCAGCTCGACGCCGTCCGTGAGGGCCTCCAGCGCGGCCGAAGGGTCCTCACGGTCCAGACCGAGATCCATCGCGAAGTGGTTGCGGGTACCCGCCGGAATGACCAGGAAGGGCAGGCCGCTCTCCGCGGCCACCTCGGCGACAAGCGCCTGCGTACCGTCTCCGCCGGCCACCCCCAGTAGATCCGCACCGTCATCCACGGCACGTCGGGCGACAGTCGCCAGGTCCTGGGGCCGGGAATGATCGATCAGGAACACCTGAGCTCCGAACCCACGTGCTCGTTCCGCGATGCGGAACCGGCTTGCTTTCCCTCCCCCCGAACGCGGATTCACGATCAGATAGGGCCGCCGTGCGCCGGTCGTCAGCCGCGACGCCTTCTCGGTCACGGTGCGTCCCCGAAAGCCGCATGCGTCAGCCCTGCGCACACCACTGGCGGCAACAGGACTGCCGCGATCACGCCCGCAGCTGACAGCGCCGCCCCCCGCCGGACCGACGGTCCGGTGATTGCACCTGCGGCCACCGCAACCATGACACTTCCTTCGACCGTTCCGACCTACGGCATCAGCTTGCGGCCCGGCGTGCACAGCCGCACCTGGCAACAGCACCGCCATAGCCGGACACGGCTGCCCCGAGAGCGTTCCCTTGGGGACGGCCGAGGCATCCGCCGGTTGTCTCCGTCCACTTACCTGGCGGCTCGAGGTGCGACCCGCCGCAGCCCGTGCCAGAGGCCGTCAAGTGCGTCAGCGCGGGAACACCCGGCGAGGAGGTCTTGTCGTTTTCCCGTGACTGGGGCTGGGCACCCGATGACCATGGCGACGCGTCCGGTTCCGGTGCGAACCATCCTCGCCACCATCGGCCTGGTGCTCGCCACCTATGGCCTACTCGAGCTGGTGGTCCAGGCTCGCCGGGTCTTGATCTGGGCGGTCATCGCGGTGTTCTTGGCCGTCTCACTTCATCCAGCGGTCGAAGCGCTGCAGCGACGGGTGCCGCGGTGCCGACGGTCGGTGGCCACCTTGCTGGTCTTCCTGGCTGCGGCCGCGGCCGTCGGCGCGGTGGTCGCCCTGTTCGTCATCCCCCTGGCCCAGGAGGGAAGCCGGTTCGCCGGTCGTCTGCCCGCGATGATCAGGGACGCCCAGGCCGGCCGCGGGCCAGTCGGTAACCTGCTGGAGCGGACGCACGCTCTGCGGTATGTCCATCAGCATCGGGCGCAGATCCGCGCGTTCGCGACCGGACTGAGCACGCCTGCCTTGAAGTTCATCCGCAGTGCCGCGAGCACCGCGGCAGGCGCTCTCACCATTTTCGTCCTGGCCTATCTGATGGTGCTGGAAGGCCCCAAGGCCATAGATCGGTCGCTGACCCTCGTGGACGAGGCGCCAGCGGCCCGGATACGCCGCGTCGGAGCCGCGTGCGCCCGTACCGTCAACGGCTACCTGACCGGAAACTTGCTGATCAGCGTCATCTGCGGGCTCCTGACCTACGTCATGCTCCTGGTTTCCGGAGTGCCGTTCGCCGGCCTGCTGGCCCTCTTCGTCGCCCTGACCGACCTCATTCCCCTGGTGGGAGCCACCATAGGAGCTGTCGTCGCCTCCGCAGTGGCGTTCGTCCACTCCCTGCCGGCCGGCATCGGAGCCATCGTCTTCTTCATCGTCTATCAGCAGGCCGAAAACCACCTCCTGCAACCGGTCATCCTGTCCCGGACGGTGAAGCTCAACCCCCTCACCGTGCTGCTGGCCATCCTGATCGCCGCCGAAGTCGCCGGGATCCTTGGTGCCCTCCTGGCGATTCCCGTCACCGGCATCATCCAAATCGTCCTCAAAGACATCTGGACCCACCGCAGCGGCCGGCCGCCGGGGCTGCCGCTGCGGGCAGACAACAGCCCCCAGAAGGCCGACCGGTCCGACGATTCCGAATGACCGCGGCATGGAAACCGGCCGCCACGAGCACAGCGAGGAGTCGGCCCAGGTCGACGACTCCGCCCACGGGCAGCATGGGAGCGGGCCCTGGTCGTCGAGCTGACCGAACACCTCAGCGTCCGGCCGATCCGCCCTCCAATCAGTGCTGGGGGTGCGGACGTGCGTGGAAGAGGGGGCGCCGCTGGGTGGGCGTGCCGGCAGCCAGATGGCCGATCTCGACGCGTGTCATGACGGCGCGTACCACCTCGGTCAGGCCCAGAACTATGGCCATGACGCCCACTACCAGGGTGAGTGTCGCGATGGAGGCGAACGGCATGATGATCATCACGATGCCGGCCATGGTGCCGATGATGCCGAAGGCCACGTGCCAGCCGCGGGCGGGCATGGCCTGATCGGAGGCCGCAGCGACCGTCTCCAGGGTGCCTCGCATCAGCCAGCTGAAGCCGATCCACAGGGCGAGCAGAAAGACCGACTCCAGGGGGCCCCGGAAGCAGATCAGTCCCAGCAGGACGGAGGCGGCACCGGTGATGAAGTGCAGTACACGAAGATGCCGGGGGACGTGGGTGCCGAATGCGGCGGCGAGTTGGAAGACACCGGTGGCCAGCAGGTAGACACCGAACAGCACCCCGACGACGCGGAGCGTCTCACCCGGCCAGACCAGGGCTATGACGCCCAGGGCGATGGTGGCGAGGCCCATGGTGAGCAGGATCTGCCAGCCCATGTTCGCCAGAGCGGACATGCCTTCGGTCAGGCGACCCTCTGGTGGTTCGGTGCCGCGTGGCGGAACGGGGCCAGAGGATTCGGAAGGATGTGTCATGGCTTCTGCCTCCTCCAGGGAGCAGCGTGGTCACGTCCGTACATGTCCATCGTCACCCGATCAGCCTCATGTTGCTGGGTGGGAAAATGAGGGGGCACCGTGGCGAATGAGGCAATGCCGAGCGTCCCGTTCAGGTTGACGACGGAATCACCCTTGGGGGGTGATGACGGCACGTCCTAGGATCGAGTCGCGGACGCGATCAGCGCCTTCGCCGGGGCCATGCAGTTCGTCTACCTGCACACGGCTTGGTTCGCGATCTAGATTCTTTGTACTCTGGAATTGATCGGTTTCTGGGTGATCAATAAGCGTATCCGTTCGAACTCCACGCCCTGATCATCAGGTTGGAGGCGATCTTCGTGTCCACCTTCGTCGTGAGTGAGCCAGGCCGTCAGGCAGCCCCTGAAAGCGTCCGTGCCGACCTCGACTTTGAGACCGATCTCCGCTGGAAGGTGTGATCGGCCCACGTACGACGTGCGCTGGGTGTCGACGCCGATGAGGTCGACAGGTGAAGCGACTCGTCGCAGAGAGCCGCCTACGGCTGAATGGGGCCGCGCAGTCCCCGAATGAGTGCCCCCATCAGTTGGTGGGATGCAGTGGCGGTGCCCGTCAAAGCACGCTGCGCGCCACGGTCCGCCGACGAGGAGCCGACATGACCAAGGCCGATCCGCCTCGGGCGGCCGACTGTGAGTGAACGCCCTGGCATCGTCCCGCTCTCCGTCGCCGCCGACGGTGTTCAGGCCACGGCGGCGCCGGTGATCGACGCCCCGCCGCCGCGCGACGTGCGCCGGGCGGCCGATGTGTCGCGGCTGCTGGTGTCCGGCGCCGTGCTGGTGCTCACGGTACTGCTGGCCGTCACGGCGCTCGCGTCCACCCGGAGGATGCAGCAGGGGCTGCTCGACGCGGCAACCGCGCTGCCGCCGGGCTTACGCGATGCTGTCGTGGGGGCGGTGCAAGTGTTCGCTGTGGTCGCGCCGGTGGTGGCCGTCGGCGTACTGGTCGCCCGGCGGCGGGGCGACGCGATCCTGCGGGTCGTGCCCGCGGCGGCGCTGGGCGCGCTGCTTTCGTGGTCGGTCACCCGCCTGGCCCTGACACGCAGCCGACCGCACCTGTGGCCGCAGGTGGTGGTGGGGCGGGGCGCGCTGGTGCATGCCGGCTGGCCCTCGGCAGCGTACCTGGCCGCCTGCGCGGCGGCGGTCGTCGCGGCCGGTCCTTGGCTGGACACGCGTCTGCGGCGGGCGTGGTGGACGCTGATCGTCGTGTGTGCCGGGCTGAGCATCGCGGCCGCCGCCGTCATGCCGCTTGAGACAGTCGCCGCGCTCGCCGTGGGAGGTGTGGCCGGATCTGGCGTGCTGCTGCTGGCTGGAGGCCCGGCGGACCGACCGGCCCCGCAGGCGGTCGCCGACGCTCTCATCGCGTGCGGGGTCCCTCTCGCCACTCTGCGGGAGACGCCGTCAGCCGAGCGTGTTCCTGGCGAAGAGATCCGGTACAGCGCCGAGACCACCGCCGGTGCGCGGCTCACGGTACAGGTGCTCGGCCCCGAGGACCGCAACCGCGATCTCTTCCACCGGCTGGCCCGGCTGGCCCTGCTGCGCCACCCCGCCGACACCGGCGCCCACTCCCCGCTCGCTGCGGTCGAGCACGAACTCCTCATGCTCGTGTTCGCAGGCCGTACCGGCGCCCAGGTGGCCGAGCCGGTGATCGCTTACCCGGTTGCCAGGGGCGGCGCACTGCTGGTGACAGTCGAGCGCACTGCCCACCCGCTGTCCGCGTTCGCGGGCGAAGAGATCACCGACCAGATGCTCACCGGGATTTGGACCTCCGTGTCCCGCCTTCAGAAGCACCGGCTGGCGCACCGGGCACTGCGCCCGGAGCACATCCTCGTCGAGTCGGACGGTACTTCTCGGCTCACCGCGTTCGCACGCGCCCGGCTGGGCGCCACACCCGACGCGCTCGGCAGCGACATCGCCGAGCTGCTGGCCACCACCGCCACACGCGTCGGCGTACACCGCGCCACCCAGTGTGCCCTGGCCGGCCTCGGCCCGGGGCTGCTGGCGACTGCCCTGCCCTACCTGCAGCCGCTCGCTCTGCTCGGCCCCGCACAGCACGAGGTCGCGCGTTACGACCAGGCCCGCGCGCGGGCGGCAGGAGTGGGTGCCAAGCGGCGCACGGTGCACCCCGGCGGCCGCCCGAGCCTGCTGCGTGACCTCACTGCCGAGGTCGTGCAGGCGACCGGTGCCGAGCCGGCTCCCCTCGCGCACCTCGCGCGCTTCACCTGGAAGAGCATCCTCGCACTGGTCGGCGCGTTCCTCGTCCTCCACCTGGTGCTGCCGCAGCTCGCCAACGCCCCGGCGGTCTTCACCGCATTGCGCAACGCCAACTGGTGGTGGATCCTCGCCGCACTGCCCGTCACCTTCATCTCCCAGGTGTTCTCGACCTGCCTGCAATTGGGCACCATCCCGGTCAGGCTGCCCTTCGGCCCCACGTACGAGGTGCAGTTCGCCAGCTCGTTCCTGAACCGGATCACCCCGAACAACGTCGGGGGCATGGCGCTCAGCCTGCGCTACCTGCAGAAAGCGGGGATCGAGACCGGGGCCGCCACGGCCTCTGTCGGCCTGCAGAGCCTGGCCGGAGCCGTCTCCAACACCGTGCTCGCAGCCGGATTCTTCGCCTGGGCCGGACGGCACCACGCCGGAGTGCACCTGCACCTGCCCGCAGGCCGGTATGTGCTGCCGGCCATCGCCCTGACCCTCGCAGCCGGAGGGCTACTCGGTGTCACCCCAGTCGGCCGGCGCTTCCTGCGCGAGAAGGTGTGGCCGTTCCTGCGCGCGGCCGGATCGACCCTGACAGGGATCGCGTCCGACCCCGTCAAGCTGGCTCTCCTCGTCACAGGCGCGCTGGGCCTGCCCCTCATCCAGGTCGTCGGACTCGCACTGAGCGTCCGCGCGTTCGGCGGCGATCCTCCCTTCGTCCAGGTCGGCGCCGTCTACCTGGCGGCACGCCTCGTCGCCAATGCGGCTCCCGTCCCGGGCGGACTGGGCGCCCTCGAAGCCGGCCTCATCGCCGGTCTCACCGTGCTCGGCGTGGCGGCCGGCGCGGCCACGTCCGCCGTGCTCGTCTACCGGCTGCTCACCTTCTGGCTGAACGTCCCGCTGGGCGCCCTGGCCCTGCACGACGTACAGCGCAAGGGCTACGCCTGAGCCGCTGCCGGCCAGGCAACGGGAGAGTCATCGGAATGAGCTGCTGGCGGCTGATGGCTGGTGGAATCCGGTGACGGGTCTTGTGTGCCGTCTGATGGGTGACGGGCGGCGTGTGGTTCTCGGCGGCGACAGTCGGGAACCGGTGCTGAAACGTGCCGCGCGCCGGCGCAGGTGACGGTGGCCGACGGTCGGCTGGGGCCGTGCCGATGGGCCGGTGGTCCGGTAGAAGATCCGCTTCCCGATCTCCACGAGGAGCAGGTAGACGACGACCATGGCGGCCACCGCGGCGAAGAACCCGGTCGGCAGCAGTTGGAAGCCGAGGACGGGTGCCAGTGGGGTGGCCGGCAGGGCGGCGCCGACGGCGACGACACCAAGTGCGGCCAGTGTCAGTGCGAGGCTGGGGCGGCTGCGCCAGAAAGGAGTGCGGCGGGTGCGGATCGCGAAGATCACCAGGGTCTGCGTGGCGAGTGACTCCACGAACCAGCCGGTGCGGAACTGGGCCGGGCCGGCGTGGAAGATCCACAGCATCACCGCGAAGGTCGCGAAGTCGAACAGGGAGCTGATCGGTCCAAAGCAGATCATGAAGCGCCGGATGAAGGCGATGTCCCAGTGCGCGGGCCGCCGCACCTGCTCCTCGTCGACTTCGTCGGTGGGGATGGCGAGCTGGCTGGTGTCGTACAGCAGGTTGTTGAGCAGGATCTGGGAGGGCAGCATGGGCAGGAACGGGAGGAACAGTGAGGCGCCGGCCGCGCTGAACATGTTGCCGAAGTTGCTGGACGTGCCCATCAGCACGTACTTGATGGTGTTGGCGAAGATGCGCCGCCCCTCGGCGACCCCGTCGGCCAGGACTCCGAGGTCCTTCTCCAGCAGGATCACGTCGGCCGCGTCCTTGGCCACGTCGGTGGCCGAGTCCACCGAGATGCCGACGTCGGCGGCGTGGAGCGCGAGGGCGTCGTTGACGCCGTCACCGAGGAAGGCGACGTCTCTGCCGGTCCGTCGCTGGATGCGCACGATGCTGGCCTTGTGCTCGGGGCTGACCCGGGCGAAGACGGTGGTGTCGCGGATCGCGCCGCTGAGCCGCTCGTCGTCCATGGCGTCGAGGTCGAACCCGGTCAGTACGCCGGCGTCGGTCAGCCCCAGGTCGTGGCAGACCTTGGCGGCCACCGTCGGGTTGTCTCCGGTGACGATCTTCACCGTGATGCCGAGCGTGTCCAGCCGCCCCAGTGCCTCGGCCACGTCGGGTTTCGGCGGGTCGAGGAAGACCAACAGCCCGGCCAGGCGCAGGTCGTGCTCATCGGCAGCGGTGGGTGAGGTGTCCGTCTCGGCGTGACGGGTTGCCACCGCGACTACTCGGTTCCCGGCGGCGAACTCGGCGTCCAGCGCCTGGTGGACGGGCCCGGGCACCTCTACGCAACGATCGAGTACCGCCTCCGGAGCGCCTTTGGTGATCAGCACGGTGTCACCGGAGGTGTCGGTGATCGTGACGGACACCATCCGCCGCTCATGGTCGAAGGGCAGGACGCCGGCCCGCTTCCAGTCGCTGAGCAGCGGGCGCTGGGCGGCCGCGGCCGGCGAGTCCCACAGCGCGTCGTCGAGCGGGTTCCCGCCCACGGGCCGGCCCTGGTCGTCCACGTCCGTCTCGGTGCACAGCAGGCCCAGGCGCAGCACCTCCTCCGCCGGGGAGTCGGCGGCCGGGACGGCTCGCATGAAGTCGATCCGGCCCAGGGTCAGTGTTCCGGTCTTGTCGGTGAACAGCACATCGACGTCGCCGAGGTCCTCGATGCACACCAGCCGCTTGACCAGGACCTTGCGCCGACTCATCCGCCGGGAGCCTGCGGCCAGGCTGGTGGAGACCACGGCGGGCAGCAGCTGCGGTGTGATGCCGACGGCGATGGCCAGGGAGAACAGCAGCGCGTCGATCAGCGGCCTGTGCAGCGCCACGTTGATGACGAAGATCGACGTGGTCAGTGCCCCGGCGACATAGACCAGGAGCATGGAGAACCGGCGCAGGCCCACCTGGAACTCGGTCTCCAGCTGGTGGCCGCTCAGCCCGGCGGCGATCTTCCCGAACTCGGCCTCGGGACCCGTGGCGACCACGACACCGCGGCCGCTCCCCGTGTGCACCACCGTACCCATCAGGGCACATCCGGACAGGTCCGCCAGTGCCGTGCCAGTCGGCACGGCAGCTGTGTCCTTCGCGACCGGCAGCGACTCACCGGTCAGCACCGACTCGCCGCACTCCAGCCCCGCCGTCGCGAGCAGCCGCAGATCGGCCGGCACGATGTCGCCCAGCCGCAGCTCGACCACGTCACCCGGAACCAGGCCAGTGACCTCCACTTCCTGCGGCCGCCCGTCCCGCAGCACGACCGCACGGTGCCGGATCTTCGCGTGCAGCGACTGGGCCGTCTTTTCCGCCCGGTACTCGTTGACGAAGCCGAGACCGACGGAGAGTGCCACAATCACGCCGATGATCAGGGCGTCGCTGCGCTCGCCGACGAAATACGACACCGTGGCCGCGGCCAGCAGCAGCCCCAGTAGCGGGGACCGCAGCTGATGCCACAGGACGAGCCACGCCCGGACCCGGTGCGAATGGACGGCGTTGGGCCCCCAGCGCTTCAGGCGCCGGGCCACCTCGTCCGACGACAAGCCATCGCCGGTCGCCTCGAACTCGCCGAGTACCTCCGCCGGGGTACGGGTGGCCGCGGAGGCGACGCGCCCCGCGGTCACGGGCCGCCCCGGCAGGGTGGTCGTCACCATCGGTGACCACTCCACAGGCACCTGCCCACTCGTACAGCCATGCGCGTCGACGCAGAACCAACCGAGTGACGGGAAGTGACCATCGGGCGGGGGCGCGGCCGTGAGGGGAATGGTGATGTCATCGCGGATTCAGCTTCTGTCCCTCACTGCTCACACTCAAAGGGGCCATCCGGGCCATGTCTCCTCGGCCCGGTCCTGCCGCTGCTCGGAGAGCTGGCCGGCGTCGGACTCCTCATGCTGTTCGCCGGTGCCGTGACCACGCACGCGCGCAAGAGAGACGGGCTCCCCGAACTCGTCCCCGCAGTGGTGAGCGCCGCACTCGTCGCCTGGTATCTCGTACTCCTGGCCGGCGCGGGCTTGTGAAAGTGGGCCGACCGATGTGCCGGCACTCCTGTGACACACACGCCGGTGCCGCTCGTCGGCTGCCGTGCCCAGCCGACGGAGGCCACTGATTCCCGTTAGCGGCCCTCGGCCGGGGTTGGCACACTGAAGGTGTGGTCCCGCTGATGACCGCGGCCGATCAGGCCGCGTCCTCATCACTCACAGGCGCCGGCGTGGTGTCGGTCTGCGCATTGCTCTTCACCGTCGCGTCGTTCTGGTGGCTCAACGCCAGACAGGGGCTGAAGACGTGGGAGCCGCACTGCACGCCTTCGCAGCGATCATCCACTCTTCCACGGCCCGCCTTCGGCTCCCGCTCGTCCTTCACAACACCGGCCCCAAGCCGATAGTCGTGCAGGACCTCATCCTGGCCTCCCCCGCCGAGCCCGCCTCTCACCTGCCGCTGCTGTGGGTGTCCTCCCCGTCCCGCCTCCAGCCGGGGCCGGACGAGGATGCGAAGCTACCGGCCGGCTTCGTCGTGCCCGGCAGAGAAGCGCAACAACTCTTCATCGAGTTCGAGGCACCGTTTTCCGGGTTCCTGCCGGAAGCACGTGACTACAAGGTCCAGCTGCAGGCGAGGGTCGGCCACCGCAAGGGGTGGCGCCGCCTGCTGACGTTCACCCTGCGGGCCGCCAACATCATCGATCCGGATCGCTACACCGTCTACAACAACGCGCCGGTCGAGCTGACGAAGGAAGATCAGAAAAGGGCGGATGCCGCACTCCTTCGAGCTGTTGGAAGAGCAAGGAGACGACTCCGCTCCAGGCGGCAGGAGACCGCGGCGTTCTTCCAATGACGACGGCGACGCCCGCACGAGCCGCTGACGCAGCACCCGCCGGCCGGGCACGCTCCTGCTGCGATCAGCAGATCACGGCTACTGCGGTCACGCCGACAGGTCAGCCCGCAGGAAGAGCCCCCGGAAACAACGCCCCACTGCCTTGCGGCAGCTGGGACAGTTGGCGCGGCAGAATGCCTCCGCTCGGTTCGGCGCTGCTGCTGCATGACGCAGCCGACGGTCTGGCCAATGGGTCGGCAACCAGCTGAGCGAACGTCAGTAGAGGACGCCTCAGGGGCCACTCGGATTCTCGCGAGCAAAGGGGTACAGCCTGATGAACAACGGGCAGTTCCCGTGTCGCGTACTGCGGATCGGACGTACGACGCGCGCCGTCACGGCTTCCCTGCTCCGGTTGCTGGAGAGCGGGGAACCCGAGTGCAACGGTCGCCGGTCTTGATGCTGCCCAGCAGAGGTGTTACGCGTAGAGGCCCCGTCAGGATCTTGCTGACGGGGCCCTCCACGTCCAACCGCGCTCTCACGCCGCTATCACCGACTGAGCAGACTCCACCGGGCCGGATGGCGCTGAGCTGGCATTATGTGCCCGGCGTGGACTGGTGCGGACGCACCTGGACACCTTCTACAACCTGTGCCATGTCGTACCGAGGTCGGCTCTGACCGCCAGTCAGCTCCGTACTCGCTACACAGCCGGCCCCGAAGCGGATCAAGCCCATTCAGTACACGCACACCCCTGGCAGACACCGCATGTTCCAGGCCCCTGGCCGAATACATCGCGTAGTGGGCGCCGTCGCGGAGCACGAGCCTCGTAACCCTCCTGGGGCGGTGGCCGTCAGGCCGCGACGGGGCCTTGCAACGGGACTGCGAGTGCTTTCAGTGCCTGTTCCAGGCCATGCAGATGAGCCAAGGCCAGTTCACCACCGGAAGGATGCGGTGCTGCAACCGTCGCATGACCCTCACTTGGCGTGGCACCGGGCGTGATGAGTGCCTCCACTGCTGCCTCCACCCGCCAGCACGCTGCCGCAAGCCTCGCGTCGTGGGAAGCATCCGGATCCGCCGCGACCGATGCCAGGCCACGCACCTCCCGGGCACACCGGTCCAGCAGCTCGATCACCTGACGGGCCCGCGCTTTACGCGCCCGCAGCGGAGTGAACGGGTGCACCAGGGGCGCCAGCGACAGCCTCACCCTGCCCAACAGCAGCTCCAGTTCAGCGACATACCGGGCCGGATCCGCAGCCGGAGAGCCGGCCAGGCGGGCCGCAGCCTCAGAAGTGCACGCATGGACACAGTGCAGCGCTCGCTGGATCCACGCGTCAGTGGTGGCGTGCGTGGTCACCGGCAGTACCAACAACACCGCGAGCCCCGCACCGAGCGCCCCCACCCCCGTCTCCATCACACGCAGAGCAAGCAGCCCCGGATTCAGCACCCCCAACAGGCCATACAACAGCCCGGCCATCACCGTCACCGCCAGCATCATCCACGTATACGACACCGCCGCCGTATAGAAAATGCCGAACACGCAGACCGCGACAAGCGCCGCGGTGGGAACACCGGCCCCACCCAGCGGCACAGCGATCACCAGGCCAATGGCGATACCGATCACCGTGCCCAGAACCCTGCGAAAGCCCCGCACCAGGGTCTCGCCCCGCGAGGTGGTGTTCACGAAAATCCACCACACCGCACCCACAGCCCAATACCAGCGCTCGTGCGACACCAACTGCCCCACCAACAGGGCGAAAGAGCCGCCCGCCATCCCTTGGATCGCGTGGCGCGTGGTCACCCGGGCAAAACCTGAACCGCCCGGCGCCACCACCGCAACAGCAGGCGGCAACAGCCACCGCTCGTAACACCACAGGCCAAAGCGCACCGCCGAAGACGCCAACAGGGCAAGGGCCACCGCCGCATAAAGCTCCGGCAACTGGCCCGGCACCGCATGCAGGAACTGCGCCGCGAAAAACATCATGAACGCGAAAGTCCCCAGAGCGTGGCCCCGCGGCCCCCACCGGCGCGCATACATCCCCGCGCCGAGGACGGCAACAAAGGCCACGTCCCGTATCCACGCGTATTCGTGCAACACCGCCGCGAGAGCCAGCACCGGAAAACCCGCCGCCGGCAAGAGCACCGTCGTGACCGCCTGCCCCCGCACCGACCCATCGGCCACCGTGAACAAAGCGAGCAGCGCGGCAAGCCCACCAGCGATCGCCGCCGGCAGCGACTGCGTCGCCAGATCCGACACCGTCACCGCCAGACCGACACCCAGGACACCCCGCGCAGCACTGCGCAACCTCAGCCGCCCCGGGTCCGGCGCAACGAACACCCGCTTCAACACGACATCTCCCTGACACCCAAAACGATCAATCAACGAAACTGACACACAGTCAGGAAAGTCAGCAAAAGGTCAGCATCAGTCCACCCACAGACTGCCGAAGATGCCCACACCCGCACATCAAGCGACGCCAAGAAAACCGTGCCTGGTCTGCGAAAACACGCCCCAGGCCCGCTATCCTCGCGACCCGCCCGGTTGACACTACGAAGAGCATCATCCAGGTGTAGGAGACGGCGGCCGCGTAGAAGATTCCGAAGACGGCGCCGGCGACCAGGACGGCCGTCGGGACCGGCGCGCCGCCCACGGGAACGGCGACGAGGAAACCCAGGCAGATGCCGATCACCGTACCGACGACCCGGCGGAAGCCGCGTACCAGGGTCTCGCCGCGCGAGGCGGTGTTGACGAAGATCCACCACGTGGCACCGACGGCCCAGTACCAGCGCTGCCCCGACACCAGCTGGCCGACGACCAGCGCGAATCCGGCGCCGGCGGTCGCCTGGACGGCCTGCCGCGTGGTCACCCGGGCCAGTCTGCGCCCGGCGGGCGATGGGGGTCCCCCCGCGCGAGCGAAGCCGAGAGTGGGGGAGACCACGACGGCCGGGGGCAGCCGGCGCTCGTAGCACCACACGCCGAAGCGCACCACGGCCGCGCTGAGAACGGACAGCAGGACGGCGGCGTACAGCGCGGGCAGCTGCGCCGCGGTGGCGTGCAGGAACTGGGCCACGAAGAAGGTCATGAAGGCGAACACGCCGAGGCTGTGCCCGCGTGGACCCCAGCGGCGCACGTACACCCCGGCGCCGACGACGGCCAGGAAGACGAGGTCGCGGGCGACGGGCACGGTGTGCAGCTCGGCAGCGGCGCCGAGCACCGGCAGGCCCACGGCGGGCAGCAGCGCGGTGGTGACGGCCTGCCCGCGCACGGTCGGGTCGGTGACGGTGAACAGGGCGAGGAGGGCCGCGAGGCCGCCGGTGACCGCGCCGATGACGGACTGACCGGCGAGGAAGCAGACGACGACCGCGAGGCCGATGCCGAGGACGGCCCGCGCGGCGAAGCGCAACCGCGCCCGCCCCGGGTCCGGAGCCGCGAACATCCTCTTCAGCACTGCTGCCCTCCCATGGAAACCGATGGAAACCGGACGGAACACCGGCACAGAAAAGGCGCCACGGGTCTCCGCAGCGCCATCGACGTGTCCATGAGAGCATCACTTAGGTCACTGGCTCAAGCGGGACCCGAATCGCTGGACCATTGGCCCAGCAAGGCGTATGTGGTCGTGTCGGGCGAAGGACCAACGGTCCAGGTCGGGCGGCACAGGGACAGGAACGCCCGCTGAGCCATTGGTACAGTCGTCCATCATGGCCGTGGACGAACTCGACACCCGCATTCTGCGCCTGCTCCTGGAACAGCCGCGTACGAGCGTGCGCGAGTACGCCCGCATCCTCGGCGTCGCCCGCGGCACGCTCCAGGCCCGGCTTGACCGACTGGAGCGGGACGGCGTGATCACCGGCACCGGGCCCTCCCTCTCCCCCGCCGCCCTGGGCCATCCCGTGCTGGCGTTCGTGCACATCGAGGTCACCCAGGGCCACCTGGACGACGTGGGCGACGCGCTGGCCGCCGTACCGGAGATCGTGGAGGCGTTCTCGATCACGGGCGGTGGCGATCTGCTCGCCCGGGTGGTGGGCCGGGACAACGCCCATCTGGAGGACGTCATCCAGAAGCTGATCAGCCTGCCGGGCGTGGTACGCACGCGTACCGAGGTGGCGCTGCGCGAGCGCGTCCCGCACCGGCTGCTGCCCCTGGTGGAGTCGATCGGCCGGGCGGCGCGCACCTGACGCTTGGCATGCTGGAGCGCATGAGCGATCTCGGCGGCCTCTCGGTCATCTTCGATCTCGACGGAACGCTGGTGGACAGCGAGCCGAACTACTACGAGGCGAGCCGGCAGACCCTGGCCGGGCAGGGCGTCCCGGACTACACATGGGCGGACAACGAGGCGTACGTCGGCATCGGCAACCAGGACGCGACCCGGCTCTGGAAGGAGCGCTACGGCCTGAGCGCGCCGGCCGAGGATCTGCTCGCCGAGCTGAACCGGCGCTACCTGGAGATCGCCCGCACCCGTACGCCGGTGTACCCGGAGATGCGCAAGTTCGTGGAGCTCCTGGCCGCCGACGGAGTACCCATGGCGGTCGCGTCCGGGTCCTCCCCGGAGGCGATCGAGGCGATCCTCGCAGGGACGGGCCTGGGAGCCTGCCTGCGCACGGTGGTGTCCGCCGAGGAGGTGCCGCACGGCAAGCCCGCCCCCGATGTGCTGCTGGAGGCGGCCCGGCGGCTCGACGCGGACCCTGCTGACTGCGTGGTCCTGGAGGACGCGGCACCGGGCGCGGCGGCCGCCCACGCGGCCGGCATGCGCTGCATCGCCGTCCCCTACGTGGCCGTCCAGGCCGACTTGCCCGAGTTCGCCACGGCGACCCTGCTGCTGCGCGGCGGCCAGACGGAGTTCACGGCCCAGTCGGCGTACGCGTGGCTCCGGGCCACGACCCGGTCCCGCTGACCGGCATCGGCACCGGTCAGCCACGTCATGCATTGGGCGTTCCCGCCGTGCGCGGGAGGCGGTGGCTGCCTAGCGTGATCGCATGACCACAGACCGGGCCCGGCCGGCCCCGCACGACCGACGCTGGAAAGCGCTCGCCGTCTGTCTGACCGCGGCCTTCATGACCTTGCTGGACACCTCGATCGTGAACGTGGCGCTGCCCTCCCTGGAGCGCGGACTCAATGCCAGTACGGCCGAGCTGTCGTGGGTGATGTCCGGCTACGCCCTCACCCTCGGCCTGGCCCTGGTCCCGGCAGGGCGGCTCGGTGACATGCGCGGGCGGCGCCAGACCTTCCTGACCGGGCTCGCGCTGTTCACGCTCGCCTCGGCGGCCTGCGGGCTGTCCACCGGCGCCGCCTGGCTGGTGCTGTTCCGGCTGGTCCAAGGAGCGTCGGCGGGCCTGATCGCGCCACAGACCTCGGCGCTGATCCAGCAGATGTTCCAGGACGCGGAGCGGGCTCGCGCGTTCGGCATCATGGGCAGCACGATCGGCATCTCCACGGCGGTCGGCCCGCTCGCGGGCGGCCTGCTGATCCATGCGGCCGGCGGTCCCGACGGCTGGCGCTGGGTGTTCTACGTCAACCTCCCCATCGGGGTGGCCGCCTTCTGCGCGGCCCTGCGGCTGCTGCCCCGCTCCCCCGGCTCGCCGGGGAAGCGCGAGTACTTCGACGTGCAGGGCGTCCTGCTCCTCGGCTCCGGTGTGCTCGCGCTGATGCTGCCCCTGGTGCAGGAACAGCAGTGGCACGGACGGCTGAAGTGGGCCCTGCTCCCGGCGGGCGCCGGGCTGCTGGCCGCGTTCTGGGCGTGGGAGCGGCGCCAGGTGCGTCGGGACCGGGCACCACTGGTCGACCTGCGGCTCTTCTCGCTGCGCTCCTACACGCTGGGCGCGCTGCTGAGCCTGGTGTACTTCGGCGGCTTCACGACGCTGTTCTTCGTCTACACGCTGTTCCTGCAGAACGGCATGAGCTACGGCGCGCTGGCGGCGGGTCTGTCGTCCATGCCGTTCGCGGCCGGCTCGGCGGCCGGTGCCGCTGCGGGCGGCCGCCTGGTGGTGCGCTTCGGGCGCAAGCTGGTCATCGCCGGGCTGTGCACGGTGGCGGCGGCGATGTGCGGCGTCATCGCGGCCGTGCACTGGGTACCGGGGCGGAGCGTGGCCTGGGCGGCCGCGTTCCCGCTGCTCGTCGCCGGCATCGGCTCCGGCCTGACCATCTCCCCCAACACCACGCTCACCCTGTCCCTCGTGCCCGTACGACGGGGCGGGGCCGCGGGCGGGGTGCTCCAGACCGCGCAGCGCATCGGCTCGGCGGCCGGTGTCGCCGTGGTGGGCTCGGTGTACTTCGCCCATCTGACCGGCCACGACAACCCCGCGACCGCGCTCCAGTACGGCCTGCTCACCTCGGTCGTCATCATCCTGCTGGCCCTCTGCCTGGCCTTCGCCGACCTGCGGGAACGCCGGGTCCATGCGCAGTCGGAGCAGAGGCGGGAGGCGGCGCGGCAGGGGGCGTGAGGGCAATCCAGGGGCTGACATGCGTGGGCCGGATCGGCACAGGCCGTGTGGGCAGGTTGTGGAGCGCGGCCGTGGCTCGGCACCGGCGTTGGCGTCGGCATCGGTGGTACGGCATGGCTGTGACGTCGAGAGCAGTGGCCGCGGGGTATGGGGCGCACGCGGTGTGTGGCACGGGGCAGATGTGATCTGCACGGGCTGATCGGCACGGGCTGGTCGCCCTCGGCGTGAACCCGAGACCTGCCACGCCGGACCCGCGCCTGCCAGGGCCCTGCACGGTGCGCGGCGCGCCTCTCTCCGCCGGCCCCGGCTGGACCGATCCGCCGTGCGCCCGGCCCGCGCCGCAAGGCACCGCCGGCTTCCCGGATCCAGCGGGGTCGAAGCCGCCGTCCCGGCCCTCACGACCTCCGGCGCGGCTTGCCCCGCTTGGGTGTCTGCTTGCCCCCCGCCGTGCGGGCACGCGGGTTGCGGCCGGTCGGCTTCGGCGCCGGCTTCTGCCGGATGCCGCTCGCCTCCGGGCGCTTCCGTTGCTGCTCGCCCGAAGGCTTGGTGCGGCCGCGGGTGCTGTTGACGGTACGGCCACGGACGATGCCGATGAGGTCCTCCACCAGGTCGGTGGTGGCCTCCTCCGGCCAGCACAGGCCGACGCTCGACTGGGGGGCGTCGGTGACGGGGCGGTAGGTGAGGTCCTTGCGGTGGTAGAGGCGGGCCAGGGACTGAGGGACGACCAGGAGGCCGACGTTCGCGGCCACCAGCTCGATCGCGTCCTCTGTCGTCGCGGGGCGCTCGAAGGCAGGTTCGCCGGGCGGGCTGTCCCAGTCGAAGACGTCGTCCACGGGGTGGAAGAGCACCTCGTCGGCGAGGTCGGCCACGGTCACCTCGTCCGCGGCCGTGATCAGGTGGTCCTTGGGGATGACGACCACGGTGGTCTCGGTGTAGAGAGGGATCGCGCTGAAGAACGTGCGGTCCACCGGGAGCCGTACGAAGCCCGCGTCGGCCTCACCCGTGCGCAGCATCTCGGGCGCCTGGGCGGCAGGGACCTGAACAAGGGTGAGCGGGGTGTCCGGCAGGCGCTCGTTCCAGATCCTCACCCATTTGGCGGGCGTCACTCCGGGTACGTACGCGAGCCGGAACGACGGTGATTCCTCCGAGCCTGTCACCAGGCCAGGTTACCGGCAGTGGCCCGCCCTCCGGTCATCGACCGTCGCCCGCCCCCGGCACCGGCCGTCGACCCCCTCCCTCACCGGCCGTCGCCTGCTCCCCTCACCGGCCGTCGCCTGCCCCCGTCACCGGCCGTGGTCGGCGGCCCGGCACGCGGCCGATACCCTTGACCTCATGAGTTCGCAGCAGAACACCCAGACGATGAAGCCCGCGACCGCGGCGAAGAAGCTGGGTGTGTACCTCCCCGCCACCCCCGCCTCGTTCCAGGAGGGCGTCGTCACACGCGCCGAGCTGAACGAGCTGGAGGCGAACCCGCCGGAGTGGCTGAGCGAGCTGCGGCGCAACGGTCCCCACCCGCGTCCGGTGGTCGCGGCGAAGCTCGGTGTGTCCATCGCCGGCCTCGCGCGCGGCGGGGTCACCGAGCCGCTGACCACCGAGCGGATCGAGGCGCTCAAGCAGGAGCGGCCCGAGTGGCTGGAGAAGGAGCGCGCCACCCAGGCCGAGGTCCGCAAGGAGACCGCGCGGATCAAGCAGCAGAAGGCCGAGAAGCAGGAGCGCGCCGCCGGGCGCGGCTGATCCTCCGCGGCTCGCCCGGAGCGGTGTTCTCTGGAGCGCCTCGCCTTCCCAGAACCGTTTTTCCACAACGCCCTCCGGCTCCCGGAGGGCGTTGTCAGTGGCCTGCCCTACAGTTCCCGTCACTTGATCAACACGGGTGCGGGAGGCACGTATGGGGTGGGTGTCGGCGGGTGACTACGAAGTCGCCCTGGACGGCGGGAAGGTGGTGTGCCGCAACGCGTCCGGACGGCGGCTGAAGTCGGTGCCACCGAAGGTCGCCGACGATCCGGCGGTCGTGGGCCTCAGGCAGCTCGTCGAGTGGCTGGAGCGGCACGAACGGCAGTGCCTGGCCACGGCCGAGCGGTGGATGGTCCGCTCACTGCCGGTGCCGCTCGCCGTCGTCACGCGCGTGTGGCCCGACCCCGCCTGGCGGGCAGCGCTGCGCGACCTCGTGGTCACCGGTGCCGACGGACAGGTCGCCGGCTTCCTGCGGGACGCAGACTCCGAGCGCGGCCTGGGTCTGGTCGACCTCGACGGCGACACCGTACGCATCGCGCCCGACCTCGTCCGCATCCCGCACCCCGTCCTCCTCGAAGACCTCGAAGAGCTGCGGGAGTTCGCCGTCGAGCTGGGTGTCGAGCAGGGCGCGCAGCAGCTCTTCCGCGAGGTCTGGCACCGGCCGGCCGCGCCCGACGCGGAGGCGGCCGAGGTCGAGGACTACGCCGGCGGTTCGTTCAAGGAACTGCGCTTCCTGCACGGCCGGGCCGCCCAGCTCGGCTACCGGGTGCGCGGTGGGTACGCCGTCTGCCCCGTCCTGGAGGACGGCCGGGGCGTCGAGGCCCGCGTGTGGGTCGGCGACTACGACGGCTACATGGACACCGAGACCGGCCCGCTGGTCTGGTCCGACCCCGCCGGACGGGTCCTGAAGCTCGGTCAGGTCGGGCCGGTGGCCTGGTCGGAGGGCATGCGCATGGCGGCCGCGCTGTACGCGGGGCGGGACATCGAGGACGAGGAGCGGGCGGCATGACGTACGACGAGACCGCGGTGGCCGCGCTGCTGGACGCCGGCGCCGTCCTGCCGCCGGGCAGCACCGCGCGCGCGGACGCCGACAGCCTCACCGTGCGCACGTACACGCACCCCGCCCTCGACGGCCGGCAGGTGATCCGGCTGGTGCCGGGCACGCTGGGCGAGGCGGAGGACCTGTCGCTGGAGTTCCTGGGCCTCGCCCGTGAGCCCGAGACGCCCGAGGTGGGGCAGGTGCGCCGGGAGACGCTGGGCTTCCCGGCCTGGGCGCTGGTCAACGACCCGGCCAACGGGCATCACGCGCTCGCTCTGGTGAAGGACGTCGAGCGGCTGGCGAGGCAGGCCAAGTCCCGTCCGGGCGCCGCCAAGGAGGGGTTCGAGGCGCTCGGCGAGCGGCTGGGCCGGACGGTGCCGCACTTCCTGCCGACCTTCTACGAACAGGCCGCGCGGGTCTTCCTTGAGCACGAGAACACCACGTACGCCGCCGCGTTCTTCGGCAAGGCCCGCGAGGCCGAGCGGGTGCACGCGCTCGCGGTGGACGAGGAGCGGCAACGCGCGGTCTTCCTGGAGTTCGCCTTCGCCGGCGCGCTGACCGTCAAGGCCCTCAAGGAGCATGTGCGTGACCTGGCCGGGCGGCTCGAACCGGCCGCGGCCTGGGCGCAGTTCCGGCAGCTGATCGTGGAACGCTGTGCGGCCGGGATGCCGCCGTACGCCTCGCTGCCGCAGGATGCGCGGGGCCTGATCAAGGCAGCCGGCCTGCCCCGGGTCACGGAGGAGTGCGCGCTGGTCGCCGACCTGATCGCCTCGCCCGCCGCGGTCCGCGCTCCGCGCTCCTTCTGGACCGCCTACCGCGCCGTGCTGCCGGTGCTCGCCGGGGAACGGCCCGAGGTCCGGCTCCGGTTGCTGGAGATCATGCCCGCCGGTCTGGGCCGGGACGCCGAGGACGAGGAGTTCTGGCTGACCCTGCTCGCGGAGACCGGGGCCGACCGGCTGCTGACGGACGAGTCGGCGGCGGCCGGGCACGGCGCCGATCCGGCGGACTGGCTGACCCGCTGGGCGTCCTTCCGCAAGCACGGCGGCTCGTACTCCCGCCGCTGCCCGGCCACGCTCGCACTGGTCGCGCGCATGGCTCCGCTGCTGCGGGCCGCCGGCCGTCCGGTGGACCTGTGCACCGGCCGCTGGCACGCGGGCGCCGATCTCGATCTGCTGGACCTGTGCGCGGCCGAGCGCGTCCCGCTGACGCTGCCGGGCGCCGACGTCCCCGTGTATCTGCCGCTGCCCGAGTGGCTGCTGGACACCCGTGCCGGCCGGCGTGACCTGGCGGCCGTCGCGGCCGACCCGCGGCTGCGGCGCCTGCTGCACCGGGCCGTGGACAGGGTCGGCGGCCATCAGCGCAGCGAGCAGATGCTGAAGTCGATCGCCGCCCACCCGGTCCTCTCCGAGGTGCTGCGGGAGTGGCTGGACGAGGCCGTCGGCGACTTCACGCGCGCGGCGGGCCTGCCGGGCGCCCGTGCGGCGCTGGACCGGCTGCGCCCCTTCCGGGTGATCGCCGCCGAGGTCGCGCCGGACGCGGTCGCCCGGGTGGCCGGCCGCGAGGTGGCGCCGCTGCTCGGCCGCACCCTGCGGGCGGGCATCCTCGACGAGTTGGGCTGGCCCGCCCTCGACGAGGCGCTGACGCTGCTCGACGGCCACAGCAGGAAGGGCGAGGACAACTCGGTGGCCGTGCACGAGGCCTGGCCGGCGCTGATCCTCTGCCGCGGGCGCAGGGCGGTCGTCGTCGGCCCGGAGCGGATCCTGCTCGACCACGACCTGCGTCTGCCCCATGACCTGGACCGCTGGCAGCGCCCCCGCTTCCGGTACGTGGACGGGGAACTGCTCGTGATGTGGCGTCACGGCAGCAAGCAGTACGGCTACTGGTCCGCGCGGCCCGCCGACGTGTTCGAGCTCGGCGGCGAGCAGCTGCCCTCCTGGTGGTCCGGCCAGGAGGCCGTCGTCCCGTCGATCCCGCTGGCCGGTGGCGGACGCGCGACCGGCGGCCGCACCCTGCACGCGGGGGACACGGACCTGCCGCCCAGCCGCGCGATCATCGGCGACGGCACCACCCTGTGGCGCCAGGGCCGGCAGGGCAGGCAGACCGTGTGGCTGGAGTACGACCCGGTCACCGGCACGCACGGCCGCGCTTCGCTGCCCGCGCTGCTGCGCTCGGCCGTCCGCGAGGACGCCGAGCTGCTGCCCGGCGTGTGCGAGGTGCTGCCGCTGCAACCGGGCCTGGAGCCCAGCCCGTTCGGCACCGACGGTACGGTGCTGGGGCGCTGGGTGCGCAAGGAGGGAGAGGGCGCCGAGCAGCGCCGTACGGCCGGGACACCGGACGGGCGGACGGTGTCGGTCGCGGTGGACCACGACGGCCGGGTGGGGGTTCCCTACGGTGCGCTGCGGCTGCCCGGCGGCGCCGAACCAGTCGTCGCCCAACTGGGCGGCTACCGGGCGCAATTGGGTGGGACGATCGGGCTGTACGCGGGCGACGACACCTCGCACACCGGCCTGCTGGGCCGGCTGTCGCCGAACGACCGCGGCGGTGAGTACGCCGCCGGCACCCGGCTCGTCCCCCCGCTGCCCTTCTGGCACGCGCTGCGCCCGCGCGACGAACTGGGCTCGGCGGTGCTGCGCACCCTGGCCGACGAACAGGCCGCGGAGCTGCTGCGGCTCACAGCCGAGGCGCTGGCGATCCGTCAGCAGGCGCTGAAGGCGGCAGGTTCCGACGAGACGGCCAAGGCCGCCGTGCCGACCGCGGACTCCGTCGCCCTGAAGGCAGTCGAGCACGTCCTCGCGGACCTGGCGGACGAACGGCTGCGCATGGGCGTGACCACGCTGGTCAGGTCGGCGCTGCGCATCGCCGACTCGGCCACCGCCTTCGCGACTCCCCCGAAGGAGAAGCCGGTGCAGGCGCGCAACCGGACCGAGGGCATGTTCGCCGACTACAGCCCCGTGCACGGTGACGACCGCGCCCTGTACTCCGCCGTGTCCGGTGTCGTCGGGCTGCGTGGCGGATGGTACGGCGAGCGGTGGAGCATCCTGCGCCAGATCCGCGCGGTGAACCACGTGCTGTCCGGCAAGCCCGCCGACGGCAAGCCGCTGCCCGGGCTGGCCCGCATCGGCGCCCTCACGGACGGCTGGACCAGCGAGGAGCACACCGTCCCGGTGATCGGCATGGTCTGGCCGCCGGTCCTGGGCGCCCTGCGGGCGCTGATGTACCGGGCCGCCTCGCCCGTACTGACCGACGATGAGCGAGAACCGCTGCTGTTGCTGGCCGAGGCCCTGACCGAGGGTCCGCTCGTCGAGGCCGGTGACACACTGCGAGAGGTCGTGCTCAGCGAACCGCAGCACGAGCAGCAGCAGCGCTCCGGGCAGGTGCTGCGATGCGCCGGGCGCACGGTGGTGATCCTCGGTTCTCACGGGGTCGACGTCCGGCGGGAGCGGGTCAGGTGGCTGGCGCTGGACCACGATCCGTCCGGGGCGTTCGGCGCGGTCGCGCACTTCACGCTGGAGGAGGAGGCCCGGTACGCCCCGACGATCTCGGCCGAGGAACTGACCGCCGTCACCCGCCTCGTCCGCGGCAAGGGCGCCGCACCCTGGCAGCCCGAGGCGCCGGAGGCGCTTAGGGCGGCGACCGGCGGCGCGCTGGGCCCGCTGCAGTCCACCGTGCTGCTCGCCGGGCTGCCGCAGACGCCCGGCGCCGAGGCCCTCGCCACCATCGGGCTGAAGCCGCGGCAACGGGAGTTCGGCGCGGCGCTGCTGCAGGGCCTGGGCGTGGAACGGCGGGCGGCGCTGATGGGCGCGCTGCTGCCGGAAGACCCCGCCGCCCTGTGGACGACGGGACCGGACACGGAGGCCGCGGGACACGCGTGGACCGAGCGGTTCGGCTCGCTGGTCCGGTTGCCCGAGGACCTGTGCGTAGAGCTGGCCGGCATGGGCGCCGGAGGCGCCGGGGACGTGCTCAACCCGTCCCTCACCCCGTGGCTGAGCCGCACCACGGTCCTGCGTCCGGACAAGGACGGGGACCTCGTCCCGGAGGACCCCCAGGCGATGCCGAACAGCTACGCCCTGACGGGTGCCGTCGGCGCGTTGGCCGCGCTGGCGTACGTCCTGCCGTACGGCCATCCGTTGCGTGCCGTCCTGCCGGAGGGCCTCGCGGCGGTGCGGCGCCGGATGGCCGACCCGGAGCTGATGCTCGGCTTGGACGTGGAGTTCACGGAGAAGGGCGGCCCCACCGCCGTGGAGCTGCGCAAGGTGTACGGACTGCCCGCGACCGGCGGGGCGGACGTGTACGGCACCACCCGGGTCGGGGAGGCCCTCGCCCTGCGCCCCTCGTACCATGACACCGAGACCGTCCTGGTCCGGCCCGCCGGACTGACCGGGCCCGACGACGCGGTGTTCGGGCTGCTGGATGGCCTGGTGGGTCCACAGCGCGGCCACGGCCTGCGCATGCTCCGCACGCTTCTCGGCGAGGAGCTGGGCCGCGCGGTCGCGGCAGGCACCGAGGGCCCCGCGGGGTATGCCCAGGACCCGGCGGTCAGCGTGCCCGCGCTCGTCACCGAGGTGGCCGCCGAGCACGGGCTGGGCGAGGATGCGGCCGCGCTCTACCTGCAGTTGCTGGCCCTGCCGGATCCGACGGACCGCAACTGCGCCCACTGGACCGGCTGGAAGCCCGCGCGTCTGAAGAAGGCCCGCGCCGAACTGGCGGCGAGGGACCTGGTGGTGGAGGCGAAGCGGCCGCGCGCCGGGCGGACCCTGTTCCTGCCGTGCGGCTGGCGCGACCTGAAGTCGCCCGCGCTGCCGGTGGAGACCTGGAAGGAGGGTCTGTACCCGATTCCGGGCCACGAGCGCGCGATACCCCTGGTCCCGGTTCCGGAGCTGTTCATACGCGCCTGGACCCGTGTCCGCGAGGGCGACGCCCCGGCGTACGAACAGCTGACCACCCGCGCGAACCGACAGGGGCGACGCCGATGACGTCCACCGGGCCGGGGCCCACCGCGCCGGACTGCACCAGGCCGGCGCTAATCGGGCCGGGCTCCACCAGGCCGTGGCCCGCAAGGCAGGGGCCCACCGCGCCGGACTCCACCGGGCCGGGACTAATCGGGCCGGGCTCCACCAGGCCGTGGCCCGCGGGGCAGGGGTCCACCACGCCGGGGTCCGCCGGGTCTGGCTCCACCGCGCCACGCTCCACCACGCCGGGTGCCACCGGGCCGGGGCCCGCGGGGCCGCGGTCCACCGGGCCGGGCTGCACCGGGCCGGGCTCCACCACTCCGGAGTCCACCACGCCGGGCTCCACCGGGCCGGAGTCCACCGCGCCACGCTCCCCCACGCCGGGATTCATCGGGTCACGCTCCACCAAGCCGGGACCCGCGGGGCCGGGCTCCACCGTGCCGGAGTCCGCCCGCCTCCGTTCCCGGGCCGCCCGCCCGTTTTCCCCGGCCGGCGGCCCCCTGGCCTCAGCCGCCGGCTGCCGCCCTCTCGCCGCGCCGTCCGGCCACGTGCTCCCTCCGACCTCCTCCTCCCGCAGCGCCTCGAAGGAATCCCGCCGATGACCACCGCACTCGCGCCCGACGCGACCCGCCAGATCGTTCCGCCCGAGGACCGGTACGGCGTCGAACTGGCCTTCCTCGCCGTCCACGACTCCGGTCCCCGGCCGCCCGCGTGGCGGCTCACGCCCCGGGCCGTCGTCACCTTCGTCATGGGCAGCGGCGGCCGGGCACTGCGCCTGCCCGACGACGCGGAGGCGCCGGAGGGCGTCCCGCGCCGACTGGAGATCACCGGCAAGTTCGTCGGCGACCGCGCGCTGGTCGAGCGGTGTGTCGTCACCCTGGCCGGTGAGCGGGGCCTGCTGCTCGTCGGCGAGCCCGGCACCGCCAAGTCCATGCTGTCGGAGCTGCTGTCGGCCGCCGTGTGCGGCACCAGCGGACTGGTCGTGCAGGGAACGGCCGGTACGACCGAGGACCAGCTCAAGTACGGCTGGAACTACGCCCTGTTGCTCGCGCAGGGGCCCAGTCGGCAGGCGCTGGTTCCGTCGCCGGTGCTCACCGCGATGACCCGGGGCGCGATCGCCCGGGTCGAAGAGGTCACCCGCTGTCTGCCCGAAGTGCAGGACTCCCTGGTGTCGTTGCTGTCGGAGCGGCGCATCGCCGTACCCGAACTGGCGGGCGGCGATGACGCGTTGGCGCACGCGGCGCCGGGGTTCAATCTCATCGCCACCGCCAACCTGCGGGACAAGGGCGTCTCGGAGATGTCGGCCGCGCTCAAGCGCCGCTTCAATTTCGAGACGGTCGGCCCCATCTCGGACCTCGACGCCGAGACGGCACTGGTGCGCGGCCAGGCCCGGGCGTCGGTGGAACGGGCGGGCGCGCCCTTCCGGGTGGACGACGCCGTCCTGGAGGCCCTGGTCACCGTCTTCCGTGATCTACGGGAGGGCCGGTCGACCGAGGGCTGGGAGGTGGAACGGCCGTCCACGGTGATGAGCACCGCGGAGGCCGTGTCCGTGGCGGGCGCGCTGGGGCTGGCCGCGGCGTACTTCCCGGGCGACCGGGACGTGCTCGGGCTGCTGCCCGGCCATCTCCTCGGTGTCGTACGCAAGGACGATCCCGCGGACGCGGCACGGCTGCGCGGCTACTGGGACGGCCCGGTCCGGCGCCGCGCCGAACAGGGTTCGGCCACCTGGCGCACGCTGTGGGACCTGCGCACGGTCCTGGAGGGCTGACGGCCGTGTCCCCTGTCTCGCCCCTCGCCGCGTCGGCCGTGCCGGAGCCCGGCCCCGACACGGACTCAGCGGCTGTCGCCTGCGCCGACGCGGGCTCAGCGGCGGGCTTTGCGGCTGTCGCCGATCCGGAAACCGCCGTGGCCGCCCTGACCGACCCTGCGGTGCCGTATCTCATCGGGGTACGGCACCACGCGCCCTCCCTCGCCGCGGCCGTTCCCGCGCTGCTGGACGCGGCCCGGCCGGAGGTGCTGCTGGTCGAACTCCCCGCCGAGACGCAGGACTGGCTGCCCTGGCTCGCCCACGAGGAGACGAGGGCTCCGGTCGCCCTCGCCGCCGCGCCCGGGGACGGGGTCGGGGGCCCGGCGTTCTATCCCTTCGCCGACTTCTCCCCGGAACTGGCGGCCGTGCGCTGGGCGGTGCGGCACGGGGTACCGGTGATCGCGTGCGATCTGCCGCTGGCGGACCGGGCCTGGACCGGGGTGCCTGGGCCGGACCGGGAGGCGGAGGCGCGGGAGTTGGAGACCGGCGGGAAGTCCGGAATCCCGAGCGCCCCAAGTCCGCACGCCGCCGACCTGCCCGGACCGCCCAACACCCCGGCCCTGCAGACCGACGGGAACGCCGAACCACCCAACACCCCGGCCCTGCAGACCGACGGGAACGCCGGGGCGCCCAGTGCCCCGGCTCCGCACGCAGCCGAAGTGCGCGGAACTCCCGGCGCCCCGGCGGTGGAGGGCGACGGGTCCGTCGTCGGGTCCGCCGCGGCCCGGCTCACCTCGGTCCTGCGTTCCCGGCTCACCGGCCGCCCCGGTGACGACCTGTGGGACCGGCTCGTCGAGGCCGCCGCTCCCGGTTCCCCGCCGGAGGCACTGCGGCGGGCCGCGCTCCTGACGGGGTGGGCACTGCGGGAGGAGGCGTTGGCCTCCGGCGGGGTGCCGGAGCTGGACCTGCGGCGCGAGCGATGGATGCGATCGTGCCTCGCCGCGGCCACGGCGAACGGCGAGCGCGCCGCCGTGCTCGTCGGCGCCTTCCACGCCCCGGCGCTCCTGGCACCGGCGGGCGGTGAAGGCGCTGTGGGGGCGGCGCAGGCTCCCGCTGCCGGGAAAGCACAGGGTCCCGCCCCGGCGTGGACGACTTCCCTCATCCCTTACAGCTACGCCCTGCTCGACGAACGCTCCGGCTATCCGGCCGGCATCCGTGACCCGGAGTGGCAGCACCTGGTGCTGGACACGGCCGGTGACCCCGTCGCGCTGGAGGATGCGCTGACGCGGGCCGCGGTGCGGGTGTGCGCCGAGTTGCGGGCGCTGGGCCATCCCTCCGGGCCCGCCGACGCACGGGAGATCACGCGGCTGGCCGGTGATCTGGCCCGGCTGCGGGGGCTGCCCGCGGCGGGCCGGGGCGAGCTGGTCGAGGCGGTGCAGACGGTGCTCGCGCAGGGCGAGCCGTACGGGCGGGGCCGGGCCGTGGCCCGCGCGATGGAGAGGGTGCTCGTCGGGACGCGCACCGGCCGCCCGGCCCCGGACGCGCCGCGCTGCGGACTGGCACCGGCGGTCGAGGCGGAACTCGCCGAACTACGACTGCCCGGCCCGGCGGACTCGGGTGAGGGCGCCGCGCGGGACCTGCGCCTGGACCCGCTCCGCTCGGAACTGGACCGCCGCCGTGAACTCCTGCTGCGGCGCCTGGCCGTGTGCGCGGTGCCGTACGGCGAGCCGAAGGCGGTGACCGGCACGGGCGGAGCCGATGCGCTCACCTCGCGCTGGGAGGTGCGCTGGACACCGGCCACCGCGGCCATGCTGACCGCGGCCGGCCTGCGGGGAGTCACGCCGGCGCAGGCCGCCGAGGGCGTGCTGCGGGAAGACCGACGCGTCGAGCGCGACGAGGGCGGCCCCACGGCGGCGCAGACCCTGCGGGGGCTGGAACAGGCGGCGGAGTGCGGCCTGCCCGGGCTCGCGGACGAGCGGCTGGCCGACACCGCCGAGGTACTGCCCGGCTCCGGCACACTGCCCGAACTCCTGGCGGGACTCGCCCTGTTGGACCGGCTGCGGGCCGGGCACATCGCCGGCCTCGCCGGCCTGGGCGGCGACGAGGAACGCACGGCGCGGGCGGCTGCCGTCGCCGCACTGCTGACCGCGGCCGCAGTGCGCCAGGTCGACGGGCTCACCGGCTCCGAGGACCCGGCCGACGCACCCGCCCTGCTGGAACTCGCCCACCGCGCCGACGCGCTGGGCGGCATACGGCTCACCGACGCGCTCGCCCGGCTGGCGGCCGACGGCTCCCCGCTGATGCGGGGCGCCGCCGGAGCCGTACGCGTGCTGCTGGGGCAGGAGGAGGCACAGGCGTTCGGCGACCGGGTCGCCTCCTGGGTGGACGGTGCCTGCGATGCCAGCTCCCGGGCGGCGCTCACCGCGCGGCTGACCGGTCTGCTGAGCGCGGCCGGTCCCCTGCTGGAGTCGGCGGCGCCCGCGCTGGAACCGCTGCTGCGCCGTATCGCGGAGGTCTCCGACCGTGACTTCCTCGACCGGCTGCCGGCGCTGCGCGGCGGCTTCGACACGCTCAGCCCGGCCGCGCGCGACCGGCTGCTGGCCACCGTCGAGCAGCTTCTGGGCGGAGAGCGTCCGGACGACACCGGCGGCGTCGATCCCGCGGCCCTCGCCCTTTGGACCCGCGCCGACCTGGCGGCCCGCGAGACCCTGGCCGCCTCAGGACTCCTCCCGCCTCACCGGCCCACCGGGACCACCGGGACCACCGGGACCAGCGGCACCACCGGCACCACCGGGACCACCGGGACCAACGAGGCCACCGCCGCCACCGCCGCGACGAACACCGAGGAACCCGCGGTGTCCCTTCCCTTCGGCGTCACCGGCGATCACCACCAGCTCGCCCCGGCCGACCGCTGGCGGCTGCTGCTGGGCCGCCGGAGCAGCCGGCTGCCCGGCCCGGCCCGGCGCCTGGCGACCGCTCTCGACGAGTTGTACGGCAGTGGACACGGCGAGGGCAGCCGTGGGGATCTCTCGGGCCGGGGCGGCGCCGGATCCGGTGGCGGTCGCGGGGCGCCGTACCCCGGGGTGCGGGAGTGGTCCGAGGAGCTGGCGGCGCTGTTCGGCCCGGGTATCCGGGAGGAGGTGCTGGCGGCGGCTGCGGCGGCCGGCCGCCAGGACGTGTTCGCCGAGCTGGATCCGGACAGCGTACGGCCGTCCGTAGACCTGCTGCGCTCGGTGCTGCGGCACGCCGGCGGCCTGCCGGAGGCCCGGCTGGCCGCGCTGCGCCCGCTGGTGCGGCGCCTGGTGGACGCCCTGACCCGGCAGTTGGCGACCCGGCTGCGCCCCGCGCTGCACGGCACCGTTCTGCCCCGTCCCAGCCAGCGTCCCGGCGGCGGCCTCGACCTGCCCCGCACCCTGCGGGCGAACCTCGCCACGGCCCGCCGAATGCCGGACGGCACGGTCCGGGTCGTACCCGCGCGTCCCGTCTTCCGCAGTCGCGCACGGCGCTCGGCCGACTGGCGGCTGATCCTGGTCACCGACGTGTCGGGGTCCATGGAGGCGTCCACGATCTGGGCGGCGCTCACCGCCTCGGTGCTGGCCGGGGTGCCCACTCTGTCCACACACTTCCTGGCCTTCTCCACCGAGGTGATCGATCTGACCGACCACGTCGAGGACCCGCTCTCCCTCCTCCTGGAGGTCAGGGTCGGCGGCGGCACCCACATCGCCGCCGGACTGCGGCACGCACGCGAACTGGTCACCGTGCCCTCGCGCACGCTCGTCGTGGTCGTCAGCGACTTCGAGGAGAACTACCCGGTCGGCGGGCTGCTCGCCGAGGTCCGCGCACTGGTCGGCGCCGGCTGCCATGTGCTGGGCTGCGCGAGCCTCGACGACACGGGCCGCCCACGCTACTCCACCGGGGTGGCGGGCCAGTTGGTGTCGGCGGGCATGCCCGTGGCCGCTCTCAGTCCGCTCGAACTCGCCCGCTGGGTAGGGGAGAAGATCGCATGAGCCAAGGCATGTGGCAGGGCATGAGCCAGGACATGAGCGAGGGCATGAGGCAGGGCATGCGCGCGGATCTGCCACAGGTCGCGCCGTCCGTGACCGCCGAACTCGTCGCGGCGCTGTCGCCCCGGCTGCGCAAGCGCCTCGACGCGGGCATCGCCAAGCTGGCGGACCGGTCCGCCGTGCGTGACGGCGACACGGTGCGCATCGCCATCGACGACGACACCGACCTCGAACTGCACGCCCCTGGCGGCACGGTGACCAGTGCCGACGCCATCCGCTGCGGCTGCCTGCTGGCCCCGGACTGCGTCCACCGCGCGGCGGCCGCCTCGGCGGCCCCGATCGCGGACGACGCCGACTGCGAGGTGCGGGAGCACGGTTCGCGGGATGCGGCGGCCGACGCCAATGACGCGGTGGAACCGGCAACGGCCGGTACCGGGCAGCGGGCACCCGGACCGGAATCGGCTCCCGCCACCCACGAACCGGGTGGCACGGAGACAGCCGGCGTCGCGAAGACAGTACTCGCCGCACAGACGGCCGGCCCCGCACAGGAACGCGTCGAGTCCGAGTCGGCCGACGCCGCACAGCGCTCCGCCGCCCTCGCGCTCCGCTCCGCCGCGGCCGCCGTACTCGAAGCCGGTGCGGACGGGGCGGGTGCGGTGCTGCAGGCGGAGCTGCTGCGGGCCGCGCACACGGCGCGGCTCGCGGGCCTGCACCGGGCCGCCGCCTCGGCCGTCTCCGTGGTCACCGCGCTGCGCGCGGCCCGCGCGGCCGACCCGGACTACCGTCTGGTGGACCTGGTCGGCGGTCTGCGTGAGGTCCTCTCCGTGGCCCACCGCGTCCCGTACGCCACCGGCGCGGAGCTGGCCGGGCTGCGCGGCACGGCACGGCAGCCGTACCGCCCGGACGGCTCGCTGCGGCTGTACGGCCTGTTCTCCGAGCCTGTTCTCACCGCGAGTGGCTACGCGGGTGCCGTCACCTGGACCGCCGACGCCAAGGGGCGGCTGTACCAGGCGTCCGATGTCGCTCCTGGCGCCGCCGGGCGTGCGGTGGGCGCGGCCGACCGGGCGGTCCGGCTCGGTGACACGGCCCTGACCCACCGGGAGCTGTCCCGTGCGGGCCTCGCGGTGTCGGGGGCCACGGTCTCCCCCACCGGCCGGCTCGGGGCGGGCGCCGGCGTGCGGGCGGTCGGCGCGTCCGGTGCCGGCTGGCGCGAGGAGCCGCTTGACCGGCTCTGGACCGTCCCCGTGGCCGAGCAACTGAGCCGCGCGCTGAACGGCGGCCACGACCTGCTGTTCCTGGAGGTCACCCTGCTCGGTACGGCGATGGAGGCGGCGGGCGACTGTCTGCTGGCCGGATGCGACGGTGTCGTACTGCGGCTGACCGCCGCGCACGACCACCCCGCGCTTCCGCACCGGGACAACCTGCGTCTGCTGGCCGGCGCCCAAGGGGCCACACTCCGGGTCGTCGCCCGGCTCACCCCGGCCCCGCACCCCCGAGCCCAGCTCCTCGCCACCGAGCATCCGGCCCAGCCAGGTGCTCGGGTCGACATGGGCCTGGACCGGCTGCAGCGCGCGGACCTGCCCACCGCGCGCGTATCCCCGGTGCAGGCGGCGCCGAGCACCGAGGAGGCTCCGGTCCATCTGCTGCGCCGCCGCGTACAGCAGGCCGTCTCGGGCGGCCGACGGGTGCTGTCCCTCTCCGGCGACCCAGGCGCCGACGCCCGGCGGCTGAGCCGGTCCGGGCTGGCCACGGCGGGCGGTCTGCTGGAGGAACTGCACGCGGCGGCAGCGGAGCGCTCCCGCGACGTGTTCGGCCGCCTCCTGCCGGCGGACCCGGACGGCTTCGCCCGCGCCTGGCTGGCGGCTGCCCGCTACGCCGAGGAGGTGGACCGCGCACTCTGCGTCGCGGCCTGGCCCGGACAGCGCGGGAGTGCCCGGTCGGAGTGAGGGGCGGAAGGGGTACGACACCGGACGGGCCGCCGTTCCCCCGTGCCGGCGGCCCGCCGGACGCCCGTCCGCACAGGCCGGTGCCGCGGGTTGCAGTGTGCGACAGCCGGTGGCCGCGGGGGTATGCGTACAAGTACGTACGCGGACCGGGAGGGCGGGTCGCGGGGCAACCGAGAGGCACAGGTGGGGCTGGACAAGGCGTATGAACGCATGACGGCGGTCGCCGTGGCGGCGCTGCACGAACGGGAGCCCGCGCGGCTGTGGCCGATGCTCGCCGGTGCCCTGGCGGACCTGTGCGGCGGCTCGGCGGTCATCCACAAACTCGACGACTGGAGCGAGCGCGCGGGCACGATCGGTGCGGCGCCCGATGCTGCCGCCGCCGAGCTGGAGGGGCTCGCGGAGGCGGAGCTGGCCCTGCTCCGCGCGGGCTATCCCTTCGCCCACCACTACGCGAACAGCACCGACCGGATGCCCGTCACCGCCCGTCGGGCGGCGGGGCGACGCTGGCCGGACAGTGCCACGGCGCGCCTGCTCGGCGCGGCGCTCGACGTCGACCACGTGCTGGGCGTGCCGCTGCCCGAGAGGACCACCCCGGTCACCGGGTGTCTGGTCTACCGCGCCGGTACCGACTTCACCGACGACGATCTCGCCATGGCGGAGCGCGCGCAGCCGCTGCTGGCGGCCGTGGAGCGGCAACGGCGGCTGCTGGAGGAGTGGCGGCGCGGGCTCGGCCCGGGCGGAGCGCCGGACGAGCGGGCGGCGGACTGCGCGCTGACGCCGCGCGAGACGACCGTCCTGTTGCTGCTCACCGACGCGCTCACCGCCGACGCCATCGGCCGTCGCCTCGGCATCTCCGTCCGCACGGTGCACAAGCACGTCGAGAACATCTACCGCAAGCTGGGCACCCGGGACCGTCTGGGCACCGTGCTGCGAGCCCAGCGGCTCGGTCTTGTGCCGTCGCCCGGCGCACCCTGAGCCTTCGCTCGGCCTGCGTGATTCGTTACCGTGGAGCGGTCCGCCGGAGCCGAGCTTTCCTGAAGGGTTGACAGCCAATTTGTCACGTGATCGGGCGACCGTACCGGGAGCTGAGAGCCGGCAGCCGGCAGCGGGCTGAAAGCTTTCTGCGTGTCCCCGTAGGCCCCGACGCCCACCGCTGGCGCACCTTCCCCGCCGAGCGGACGCTCGTCGTCGCCGTGCGTACCGTCACCTCCACCGTGCGCGTGTTCGAGGCGCTGCCGGCCCTGCTCCGCGACGACCCCCGAGTGGGCGTCGTCTTCGCCCACGGTCCCACCTCCGCATTCGCCGACGGGGGGGGGCGGGAGCTCCTCAGGGACTCCGGATGCCGGGTCATGCCCTGGGAGCAACTGGCGCACATCAGCCCCGATCTCATCCTCACGGCCGGCGAGCACGTGGACATACCGGAGGGCGACTGCCGGTCCTGGTGCTGCCGCACGGCGTGGACTTCCAGAAACGGGTCCCGGACGCACGCGGGGCGCACGACCGGCTGTCCGGCCTCGTCCCCGACGCACTGCTGGAGTCCGGCCGGGCATGGGCGGGCAGTTGGTCGGGCTGAACGCCGGGTGAGGCCGGTGCGGCCGTGGCGGACGCCGAAGGCGATGTCGTACGACGTTCCGGCGCCACTCCCAGTCGGCGGCGACCCGGTTCGCCGCGTCCTCCTCTTCGCCGCTCTGTCTGACTGTCTCCAACTCTTCGCGGGCGGCGTCCAGTTCGCCTTCCTCGCCGCGCCGGGAGAGCCGGCGGGTGAACCGTCGGCTCCCGTGCTTCATCTTCAGCCAGGCGTCCGCGACCATGAGCCCGACCGGAGCCGTGGTTCCCTGGGTGGCGAGCGTCCCCAACTCGGCTTCCACCGAGCCGCCTTCACTTCGTCCAGCGGCACCGGGACAGGCGGACCCCACGGTGGAAGGATCTTCGCCGGATTCCCAGCCGGCACCGCCGGAGCCGACGTCATCACGGCGAAGCCCGGTGTCGCCCCCGCCCTGTGCCGGTGCGCAGGGTCAGCCGAGGAAGCTCAGCGGCACCTTGCGGCCGGGGGTGTCGTCCTTGTTGGTGTCCCGTCGAACTCCCCTGAGAGAACCCGTCCCAGTTGGTGCCCCGAGGCTGTCCGATGCTCATTGCCCGGCTGCAGGCCAGCCTTCCCAGCCCGCCGCCGGCCTCAGCCTGACCCACTTCGAAGTGCGCGTCTGCGCTGCGACCCTGATCAGGCTCGGAGGGCTCGGGCATCCGGGTCCCCGCCGGTGGGCCCTCGGGGAGCCGGGTGCGGTCGGCCGGTGCTCATCGCCGGCTCCTCCGCCTCCTGGCTCCCCCACGACCTGGCGCGGCGTTCAGTACTGCTCGGTCTCCATGAAACCGGTGTTGCCGTTGTCGTCCGCATCGAAGGCAGCGGCGGTCGGGTCGAATCCGGGCGGGCTGTCCTTCAGGGCCAGACCCAGGCCGGCCAGCTTCGCCTTGACCTCGTCGATCGACTTCGCACCGAAGTTGCGGATGTCGAGGAGGTCCGCCTCGGAGCGCGCCAGGAGCTCACCCACCGAGTGGACACCCTCACGCTTGAGGCAGTTGTAGGAGCGGACCGTGAGCTCCAACTCCTCGATCGGCAGCGCGAGGTCGGCGGCCAGGGCGGCGTCCGTCGGGGACGGGCCCATGTCGATGCCCTCGGCGTCGATGTTCAGCTCGCGGGCGAGACCGAACAGCTCGACCAGGGTCTTGCCGGCCGACGCCATGGCGTCACGCGGACGCATCGCCTGCTTGGTCTCGACGTCGACGATCAGCTTGTCGAAGTCGGTGCGCTGCTCGACACGCGTGGCCTCGACCTTGTACGTGACCTTCAGAACCGGCGAGTAGATGGAGTCGACCGGGACACGGCCGATCTCCTGGCCCACCTGCTTGTTCTGCACGGCAGAGACGTAACCGCGGCCACGCTCGACCGTCAGCTCCATCTCCAGCTTGCCCTTGCCGTTGAGCGTGGCCAGGACGAGGTCGGGGTTGTGCACCTCGACACCGGCCGGAGGCGCGATGTCGGCGGCGGTGACCAGACCCGGGCCCTGCTTGCGCAGGTACATCACGACCGGCTCGTCCTGCTCCGAGGAGACGACCAGCTGCTTGATGTTGAGGATCAGGTCGGTGACGTCCTCCTTCACGCCCGGCACGGTGGTGAACTCGTGCAGGACACCGTCGATGCGGATGCTGGTGACAGCAGCGCCGGGGATCGACGACAGGAGCGTACGGCGGAGCGAGTTACCGAGGGTGTAGCCGAACCCCGGCTCCAGCGGCTCGATCACGAACCGGGAGCGGAACTCGTCGACGACCTCTTCGGTCAGTGACGGACGCTGAGCGATCAGCACGTGGTATTGCCTCCAGTGTTTGGCGCCCGTTGTGTGACGCCGTGGACACCACGAAGGGTACGGGCGGTTCGGTCGCCAAGGAGGTCGAACCGCCCGAGCCCGTCGGTCTGCCGACCGGTCGGCGGACTCAGCGCATGCCGGAGTGGAGTCCGATGATCAGCCACGCAACTCCGGACGATCTTCGCGCAGACCACCGGCTGAGGCGGCCCGCACCCGGCCCGACGTGTCGCCGACGTGCTTGGACGCCGATCGGCTCAACCAATGACCACACCACTCGGCGGGACGCAATCCGCTGCCGCCCCTCGCATGGCCCGTGCCGCCAGGGGGTCGCCCGGCTCCGGTGGCAGTGACCAGGTAGACGTCCTGGCTGACGGCAAGTCAGGCAAGACCCCGAGAAACCGCTCCGAGGGTCCCTGCTGCCGCAGTGTGTGCCGTTTCACGCATTCCAAGCGCTGCCGAAGTTGTCTGCATCACAGCGGAAATGTCCATTAAACGTCCATGCTCGAAACGGACATCGACGCCCGAAGTGGAGCCTATCGGCAACCTCTTGGGCGCGAAGTTTCAAAGTGACCCATGACACAGCACTCGCGACATTCCCGCTTTTTTCCCCTGGAAAGGTGCCCCATTATGGCCGCTTACCTCTGTCCTCCTGCCGTGATACACGGCGAGCATGCCGTGAAGACCAGCGAGATCGTGGCGGAGGTGCGCGACCGGCATCCGCACGCGGCGTGGGCGCCGCGGATCGACGGCATCGCGGCCAGCACGGGCATCGAGTCCCGCGGGTGGATGCTGCCGCTGGAGGCCGCCGTCGCGCCCGGCAACGGCGGCGGCCTGCGGGGTGTCGGCCTCGGATCGGCCCAAGAGGCGCTGGCCCGCGACGGGTTCACCCAGCAGGACGTGGACCGCGTGATCGCCGCACTTGAGGCGATACCCGGGCCGCAGACCGTCCAGGAGCGCACCGCGCCGGCCTGGGAGGCCGTGCAGTCCTACGGGGAGCGTGCGGCGCGCGGGGCCCTGCAGATCGCCGGGCTGGACGCCGCGGACATCGACTGCCTGATCACCAGTAACTCGACGACCCCGGCGCTGCCGGGTCTGGACATCGCCCTGGCCAACAGGCTTCCGCTGCGCAACGACGTGATGCTGCTGCCGGCCACGCAGTGGGCCTGTATCGCGGGAACCCGCTCCCTGGCGCTGGCGGCGGATCTCGTGGCCGCGGACCCCGACCGGGTGGTCCTGGTCGTGATCGCGGAGGCGCTGAGCACGACCTACCAGCCCGCGGACGACACTCTCGAGTCCCTGATCGTCCGGTTGCTGTTCGCGGACACCGCGGTCGCCGCGGTGGTCACGGGCCGCCCGCGGCGCGAGTCGGTGCTGCGGCTGGACACCGCCTGGCACCACACCCTGCCCGGCACCCAAGACCTGCACCGCCTGGAGACGAGGGCGGACGGCACCCACTTCGTGATGGACCGGCGCGGGCCGCGCGCCGTACAGGAGACGGTCACCGCGATGTGGGAGTGGCTGCGCGTCCGTTACCAGGACGACCCCGACTCCTGGCACCCCGACGTGCTGCTGGCCCACCCCGGCGGGACCCGGGTGCTGGAGTACATGGAGCAGACGATGCCCGACGCGTGGCCGTCGGGGCTGCTGGACTACAGCCGGGACAGCTACACCAGCGGCAACCGCGGAGGCGCCGCCGTGTTCGACATCATGCGGCGGGCACACGACGCCGGGCAGAAGTCGGGCAGCCGCGCCGTCCTGTACGCGGCGGCACCGGGCCTCACCGCCACCGCCCTGGAAGGCGAGTGGCTGTAGTACGAGCCGCCCCACCCGCACCGGCAAACGGGCCGTCCGCATCACCGGTCGCGCCACCGGTACCGCTGCGGACACCGTCCGCACCGTCGGTGGCGCCGGGTGACGCGTACGCCAGTACCCTGGCCGCGCTCCCGTACGCCGGCCGCACCCCGCCCCGCGGCCGCGTCACCTCGCGACTTCCGCCCAGACCACCTTGCCGGTGTCCGTCCACCGCACCCCCCACCGGGTGGTGAGCCTGTGCACGATGTGCAGGCCACGACCGCCGTCGTCGAGCAGGCCGCCCCCGCTCAGACGTGGCCTGCCGTTGCCGGTGTCGCCCACCTCGCACAGCAGGCCGTGACCGGCCCTGATCAGCCGTACCGTGATGGGACCGGTGGCGAAGCGCACCGCGTTCGTGACCAGCTCGCTGACCAGCAGCAACGTGTTGTCCCGGAGGTCATCCTTGGTGCGCCATTGCCCCAGCAGCGCGGAGACCTGCTCCCGGGCACGGGCGGGCGCGTCGTCGCGGGCGGGCAGCCGCCAGGTCGCGGTGTCCCCCTTGCGGTAGCCGATCATCCGCGCGAGCAGCAGGGTCACGTCGTCGCGCTGGTGCACGGGTGCCAGCGCGGAGACGACGTGCCGTGCGGCCTGCTGCAGGGCGTCCCAGGGGTGCACCCTGGACACGGCGTCCGCCAGCCTGCCGATGCCCTCGTCGATCGACACGGCCGGATCCTCCACCAGGCCGTCGGTGTAGAGGGCGAGCAGGGAGCCCGGGGGCGCGGCGAACGTGTGCACGCCGAAGGGCTCCCGCAGCGCGAACTCGGCGCCCAGACCGGGATGGGGGCGGACCGCGAGCGGGCCCGCGCGCCCGTCCGGGGAGACCAGGACCGGGGGGAGGTGGCCTGCGCTGGACAGCGCCACGCGGTGGCTGACCGGGTCGTAGAGGGCGATGCAGCAGGTCGAGCCGAGGGCGCTGTAGCCGGCCGCCAGCCCGGACTCCGCGTCGTCCAGCAGCGTCACGGTCTCGTCCAGGTGCTCCAGCACCTCGTCGGGCGCGAGCCCCGCGGACAGCAGCGCTCGGGCCTCCATGCTCAGCTGGCCCATGGTTGCCGCGGCTCCCAGGCCGTGCCCGACCACGTCACCGACCACCAGCGCGGTACGGCCGTCCGGCAGCGGAAAGCTGTTCACCCAGTCGCCGCCGACGCCCGCGCTGTCCGGTGTGGCGGGCTGGTAGACGCTGGCGATCTCGACGGTGTCGCCGCCGGTCCGCGGCAGCAGCCGGCGCTGCAACGCCAGCACCTGCTTGTGCTCGCGCTGGTGCTGACGGGCCAGGTCGACGTGATGGGCGGTCCTGGCAACCAGTTCCTGCAGGTCGAACAGCTCGCTGTCGCGGAAGGGGCAGCCCGCCCGCCGCCAGACCTCCGCCACGCCCAGCACGACGGGCGGCGCGCCGTCCAGGACCAGCGGTATGCACGCCACACCCGCCGACCGGTCACCGGGCACCAGGGCACGCATCACCCGCGGACCGCCGAGCACCCGCTCGACCGCCTCCCGGTCGGGTATGACGATGGCCTGCGGGGCGTCGTCCCGCCGTACCGCCTGGGCCAGCAGGCGGCTCGCGTCACTGGGAAGATCGTCGCCCGGAATCACGTAGCCCTCGGGCCACGCCCGGTCCGGCACCAGGGCCGCCCGCCGTAGCCGGATGCGTCCCTGCGCCTGCCCGGTGAATCCCTCGCCCGTCCACACGGCGAAGTCGAGGTCGACAGCGGCCACGTCTCCCCAGGCCAGCAGGGACTGCGCCAGCGACTGCGCGGTCTCGCCGATGTCCAGCGAGGTGCCGATCGCGGTCTCGGCGGCGTACAGGTGCAGCCTCCTGGCCATGGCGATCAGGGAGACGGTCAGGCCTTCCTGAGGCGCCGCGGCGGGCAGGATGCTCAGCGAGACCACCAGCTCCGACCCATCGCCGCGCCGCAGGCGCTGGATCCGGGCGACGTGCGCCTCACCGGTCTCCAGGACCTGCCGCAACCGCCGTGTGACCGTCGGTACGTCCCCGGGGGGCAGGAGATCGACGAAGGGGCTCCCTGCCGCGGCGTCCAGACCCGCGAATACGGGGGCGGCCAGATTGCAGCGCGTGATTTTCAGATCCCTGTCCAGGTTGACCACGCCGAGAATCTGATCCTGACCGCCGGCTGCCGGGTTGTCGGGTACGGGTTGGCGGGTGGTGCGGTCCGTGCGGTCGCCCTGCGCGTCGGCAGGACCGGCGGCCGCTGCCGCTCCGCCGCGCGGGATGTAGCGCCCCAGAGCACTGCTGACCAGGTCGAACGGCGAAGAGGACGAGGGGGAGGGTGTGGAGTCCATGCGGCTCTCTCAGCAATCCCCGGCGCAGCGCCGAGGCCGTACTCGGACCCGTGCGACGGGGCCCCGAGATCCCCGACGGCACACCTCATTGAATAACACCGGGGGTCGCTTCGCCCACACCGGCGTATCGCCCGGTGAACGCGGACGGTGACGGACAGTGGGGGAATGTTGCGGCCGGTGGGGCCGTACCCACCTTGCCGGGGGCCGTCGCCCGCCAGGATGCGACGACCGCCGCAGGACCACTGGCCGCCGGCGCCGTCGGCTGTGACGAGGTCCCGGCACATGCTGCTGTGCCGGGCAAGGACGGCCTCCAATCCACGACGGCTTCGCCGACGGGAGTTCGCCGACGGGAGAACGGGTTCGCGGCCTGGGGTTCGAAGGGGATGTAGCCGACTTCGCCGACCAGGATCAGCGGGAGACGACCGGGTCGGGTGAGCTCCTCGCCCAGGCGGCCGGCCCGGTGGGCGTCGGCCCGGCCCGCCCTGCCGGCGGCTGGTGACGCCGGCTCCCCGGTGCCGTGTCCGTACCAGCGCTGACGTCGTTGTTCCTCACATGATCTACATCCCACCCCCCTCCCCGGAAGAGATCGCACAGGAGTGGCGCGGACGCGCCGAGCGCCAAGGCCTGGCACGTGTGATGCGCGCGCAGCAGCCACCCGAGATCGGAGACGCCGTCACTGCCGAGACCCGGCAGACACTCACCCGCCTCCTGAAGCGAGCGGATCACGAACTGCCCGGCGGACTCGGCTCTGTCGTCGAGATCGGATGTGGGATCGGCCGGCTGACCCCGACCCTGGCGATGGCGGCCGAGCGGGTCGCCGCCCTCGACATGACACCGGGCATGCTGGACGCGGCTCGCGGGGCGTGCGCCGGTCTCGGCAACGTCGCCTTCCATCGCTCTCGCGCCCAGGACCTCGGTCCGGAGGACTTCGACCGGCTGGTGGGCCGTCCCGCCGACGTGACGGTGTTCGTGTGGGTACTCATGCACATCCTGGACGACGCCGAACTGGCCGCCCTGTTCCGCACGCTGTCCGTCAGCACTCGCCATCTCGTGCTGATCGAGTATGAGCAGGCCGCGATCCCCGTCGGCAGGTTCTCGCGCTTGCGGCCCCTCGGCCACTTCCTCGACCTCCTGCCGAACGCCCGCGTGATCGAGCGCTGTGACCTCTACTACGGCGGAGACCGCTCCTTCGCCGTTCTCCTCGACACCGGCCTCACCGGCGGCCCGGCCTGACGAGGAGTCGGGCAGGCCGGCCCACACGGGCCTGTGGTGCGGTGCCGCTGCCGTCCGCGCTCCGGTACGGACGGCAGGGGCCGGACGTCCCTGGCCCTCAGGGAGCGGCGCTGTGGAACCGGATCTCCATCTCCGGCGCGAGCGAGAGGTCATGGCCCGTCACCGGTCGCGGTGTGGAGATGAGGATGTTGTAGTGGTTGGGGAAGTGGCAGGCATCGAAGCCGAGAACGGTGCCGAGTGGGCGGCCCGCGGCGAAGACCGCGTCGCCGCGGTCGAGGACGCCGGCGCAGGCGAGTTCGACGAAGCCGAGAAAGCCCACCCGATCGACGCGGGCCCCGGCCGCCGTGTCCGCGTGGTCGGTGGTGACCAGTTCATGGACTTCACCGCGGCGGACACACCGGCTGGCGAAAGGCTCCAGGGACATTCCGCGCCTGTCGAGCCGATGGGTGAGGATCTTCACCAGGTGGCCGTGCACGACGCGCTTGGCGCCGTCCTCCCGGGGGTTCATACGCGCATCTCCTCTCGGTCGTGGTTCGCTCTCCGGTAGCAGGCGGCGACCAGTTCGGCGACGGCCAGACCGTCCGGTGCGGGTCCAGTGAGCCTGCCCGTCGTCAAGTGCACGAAGTCGCGGAGCACGCCGACGTACTCGTGCCACAGCGAACCCTTGAACTCCGTGTGTCCGGCGAGCATGTCGGCTGTGTCGGTCCGGCCATCGGCCAGCCCGACCTCGATCGTCTTGCACTCACCGGGGTAGGCCCAGTCGAGTTCGACCTGGGCGAGTGCGCCTGACGCGGGGGCCTCCAGGCGGATCCGCGCGGCGCGGTCGACGCCTCGCGCGTCCCGCTGGAGTTCGACGTCGAGCACGCGCATGTCCTCGCCGAGGAGGAGCCGGAGAAGATCGAAGGCGTTCGGCCCGTTGTCGGCGAGGCAGCCGCCACCGCAGCGGGCGGGGTCCAGGTACCAGCTGTCGCGTCCGGCGTGCTCCTCGATCATCTCCTTGTACCGCACCGTCAGCGACGTGATCGGTATGTCCTTCGGCAGCCGGCTCAGCAGGGCGCGGACCGGGGCGTTGTAGCGCCGGTGGAAGGAGGTGAACAAGGGCAGGCCGCGCTCGCGTGCGTACTGGGTGAGACGCCTGGCGCCCTGCGGGCTCGTCGCCAGTGGCTTCTCCACGCACACCGCGCGTCCCGCAGCGAGGGCGTCGTGGCAGACCGTGACGTGCGCATCGTTGGGCACGTTGACGACGACGGCGTCCACGTCGGGCGTTCCCAGGAGTTGGCGGTGGCCGCTGTACCGCTCGATGTGTGGGGGAAGTCCCGCGAACGTACCGGTGTCACGGTCGCAGACGGCGACGAGTTCCGCGTCCGGGGAGCGGTCGAGGGCGGCGAGGTAGAAGCGGGAGATCACGCCGAGGCCGACGATGCCGACGCGCAGCGGCGGTCGAGGGTGTGTCACGCCGGACCTCCGTATGCTTCGGCCGTGGGAAAGGGGACCTTCACCTCGCGTGCAGCGTCGAGCAGTTCACGATGGAGGGCGGTCGTGAGCGGAACACCGCCCGCGAGCCGTTCCCGGGAACGCCGCTGCTCCCACCAGCCGGGGTAGGTCACCGGTTCGTCGGCCCGCAGCGGCGGGCAGCCGAGAAGCGCGCCGAACATGCCGGTGGCCGAATCGAGGAAGTCGGCCTCGGGACGCAGTCGGCCGGGGGCCACGGCCAGCGCCAGGTGGCCGACGTCGTCGTCACGCTGCGGCGAGGTGTCGTGGCAGGGGCCGAGCCCCGCCCCCGGGAGCAGGGCCGAGAGCACTTCCACGAGGAGGCCCAGGCCGTAGCCCTTGTAGCCCCCTGTCAACGGGTCGCCGCCCAGCCAGCGCAGGCCGGCCTCACCGCGGTCGTAGGCTCCGGGGTCGGTGACCGGCACCCCGTCGCCGTCCTCCAGCCAGCCCTCGGGGATGCGTTCGCCGGCGCGAGCGGCTGCCCGGATACGGCCGGTGGGCACGACGGTCGTGCTCATGTCCAGGATGAACGGCGGGTGATCGCCGGCCGGCGCCGCCAGGGCGAGTGGGTTGGTGCCGAGCATGGGGGCCGCCGTGCCGAGCGGCGGGGCGAGGCGCTGCCGTCCGCAGTTGGCGGTGACCAGGCCGATCATGCCGTGCTCGACGGCGCGGAGCGCGTGGTATCCGGCGCAGCCGAAGTGGGTGCCGCCGCGCACGGAGACCAAGCCGATGCCGTAGGTACGTGCTCGCTCGACCGCCAGGTCCATCGCTTCGGTCGCCGTCCACAGGCCCAGCGCGCGCCGCGCGTCGACCAGTACGGCGGCGCCGGTGTCGGCAAGGGTCTCGGGTTCGGCGCCCGGATCGCAGCGGCCGCTGTCCAGGAGGGGGAGATAGAGACGGGCGAGGTTGGTGACGCCGTGCGTGGTGAAGCCGGTGAGGTCGCCGTGGCACAGCGCGTGGGCGGCTTGCCGGGCGCGGTGCGCGGGCAGCCCCCGGGCACGGAAGACGCCGGCGACGAACTCCAGCAGGCCGCTGTACGGGACACGGACGTCACCTTCGCGCTGGATCGGTGACGGGCTCAGGGACGGTGAGGCGAAGCGGTGCGCGGGCTCCTGCCTCGCTGTCGTGGGTGCCTCCTCCGTGGGTGCGGGGGCGTCGCCGGCCGGGTGTGGCGTCGGTGCGCACATACGGGTTCCCGGGTGGGGCATCGTCAAGGCGTCGTGCCTTTCCATGTGGGGGGACGGGATCTGTTGGTCCATCGGGGCCCGAAGAGGTGAACCTCTGGCCGGTCCGGGCGTCACCCCCGGAGGTGTCTGTCGGCGGCTGCCTGCTCGGGCACCTGCGGATCGGACGCCGCACGCGTGAACGCGATCAGGACATCGGCCACTTCGGCGGCGTATCGGTCCAGTTCGACGCGGGTGGCGTATTCGCCGTCGGCGTGCGCTCGGTTGGTGTCCAGGCTGCCGGGTCCGAGAACGGCGGTGTAGGTGTCGGGCACGTCGTTCATCCACAGGGCGTCGCAGGTGAAGGCGGGCTCGCCTGCGGGCCACCGGGCCAGCCCGCAGCGCTGTTCCAGCAGTTGCTCGGCCCAAGTGGCGTCGCCTTCGGGTCCGTTCAGCGCGGGCAGTCCCCGTTTGAGCCAGTGCACGGAGGTGACGGCGTCCGCGTCGTCCGCGGTCCTGGCCAAGGACGGATGTCCTCGCACGCTCTCCCGGAAAGCGGCCAGCCCTTCGCGCAGGGCCTCCCCCAGCGCCGCCTCGGCGGCTCGCCCGGAATCCCGGTCGCCGTAGGCGATGTTGAGCAGCAGACGCCCGCTTCCATAGACCTTGTTGTGCCGGTCTCCGGTGTGCAGGCCGGCCACGCACACCCGCGCGCCGCGGGCCCGCGCCGGCAGGGTCGTCGCCAGGTGGTGGCTGAGGAAGCCCAGCAGGACGGTGGCGTTGTGGCCGGCTTCCGGGTGGTCGTCGATCGCGTCGTCGCCCCGCACCCGCAGGCAGGCGGTCATGGCGGCCGTGGCACGCGGCAGGTACCGGTGCCCGGTCGGCTCGCAGAAGATGTTGAGCCGACCGGTCAGGCCCTGCTCGACGAGGACCCGCGTGCCGAAGGTGCCCATCGCTCCGCCCTCTTCGCCCGCCACCGCCTGGACGAGCACACCGGTGCGGGAGCCCAGCGCCGGTTCCGCCGCCCGCGCCGCCCGGATACCGGCCAGCACGGCGACCGCCGGGCCCTTGGCATCGATGGCACCTCGGCCGCTGAAGCGCACGCCGTCGTAGGAGGGGGGCCACCAGCCGCCGACCGTGTCGAGGTGGACGTTGAACATCACGGTGTTGCTGCGGGGGAGCCGCGACGGCCCGAGGCGCAGCGCGAGACTGGGCTGGCAGGCCAGGAAGGCGGGGTCCGCGGCGGCCTCCTGGACGAGTGCGGGGACGTCGTCCCGGTGCAGCTCGCTCGCCGGAGGTGCGGCGTGCCGGACGACCGTCATACCGAACTCCGCCGCCGCGGCCGCGTACAGGTCCCCGGCCTCCCACAGCCGTACGGCCCGGGTGTCGCCGCCGGTCTCCAGCGGGCCGGCGGTGGGGGTGGCGAGGAGCCGCAGCAGCAGCGCACGGTCGGCTGCGGTGAGCCGCGCTCCGGGAGTGGGGGCGTCCTCAGCCACGTTCGCCTCCCTGCCGGGAGGGCATGATGCGAGGCAGGACGTCCTGCGCCACCAGGCGTTCCAGTTCGCGTCCGTAGGCGACGAAGGCCGCGGCGCCACTGTCGCCTCGGGTGTCCGCGCCGTCGTGCGGACGCAGGTGGGTGTGCGGCTCGATCGACCAGGTGCCGGTCCAGCCGCGCCGCAGCAGCGCGGCCAGGCATGCCTGCAACTGGGAGCGGCCCTGTCCGGGGAGGGTGTAGACCACCTGGCCGGCGGGCGTGAGCACGGCGTCCTTGACGTGCACGTGGTCGACGTGGTCGATGACCGCTTCGAGAAGGGGCGCGGAGTCGTAGCCGTACGGCACGCCGTTGCCGATGTCGAACAGCAGCCGCAGCGCCGGACTGCCGACCCGCTCCAGCAGTTCCAGCATCCGCTCGGCGCTCGTGCCGGCCCAGCCGGCGCAGTTCTCGTGCAGCAGGACCAGGCCGGCGTCCTCGGCCCGCTGGGCCAGCGCGGTCATCCGTCGGTGGACGCGCCGGCCCCACTCCGCCTCGGTCAGCCCGTCGTTGGGGTACGACATGACCCGCACGTAGCGGGTGCCGAGGACGGCGCAGCGGTGGGCCAGGATCCGCAGTTCGTCGACGTCGTCCTCGAACGGACCGGTGACGGGACGGCTCCAGTTGGCGATCCGTGAGTCGACGCAGACGACATCCGTGCCACCGGCGGCGAGTTGTTCGGTGAGGGCGCCGAATGCGCGGTGGTCCAGGTCGGCGAGGGAGCAGCCGTCGACGCTACGCAACTCGATCGCGTTCCAGCCCAGTTCGCGCACCGCGGCGAGCTGATCGGCCAGGCCGGATGCGGCCTCGTCGCCGATGCCGGCGTAGCGGACGCCGGGAGGCGGGGCGCAGGCCGGACGGGTGTCAGCCGACATGACGTGTCGCCTCCTGTCGGCGTGAATCGGGACGGGGATCGCCGTCGGGCGGGTCACCGAGGGCGAGGCGCCGGGCGTCATCGAGGAGTTCGACGGTGCGTACGTGCACACGGAGCCCCTCGGCGGCCTCGGCTGCCGCGCCGACCGCATCCTCGGCGAAGCGGCGGTACGCATGGGTCAGGCACCGGCTCAGCGCATCGTCCTGGAACCGTTCCCGTACTCTGCGGCCGCCGCGCGACAGGTCGAGCTGGGCGACGTCGTCGTCCTGGGCGACGGGATAGTGGCCGACGAGTCGCATGCCGGTCGTTGTTTCGACGGTGATGCGGCGTCGGCGCACCGGTGAGGTGAGATCGCAGCGGATCCGGCTGCGCACGCCGCAGCGGTGGCGGAGGGTCAGCGTGGCGCCACCCATGTGCCGTACGACCTCGTCGCCCCACCGCAGGTCCGTACAGGACGCCGTACGGACCTCGGCGTCCCCCAGAAGCCGGAGCACCACGCCCAGCGCGTGCGGGATCTCCACCTCGAAGGCGTTGGTGTGGCTGCCGCTGGTCAGCGAACGGCGGAAGCGGGACTTGTCCTGTGTGACGTTGACCGAACGGACGTCCCCCACGTCGCCGATGAGGGCAGCGAGCCGTTCGGTGAGCGCGCTGTGCAGCCACGGGGAGACGACATGGATGTGCAGGCCATGGCGGTCTACGACATCGAGGACATGGCTCAGCTCCGTGCGGTCCGCGACGAGGGGCTTCTCCACGACGAACCGCCGGTAGCCGAGGGTCGCGGCCTCCTCCAGCAGTGTGACCCGCACGGCGGGCGGGGTGCACAGGTGCACGACGGTGACGGCGGGGTCGAGGTGACGGCGGGCATGGTGCAGGGAGTCGACGACCTCGAGTCCGTCCATGGCCGTCGGCGGCCGGGGCCCCGGGTCGACGCCCACCACCGGATGGTCGGCGAAGAGCCCGGTGTGCACGGCTCGCGCCCTTCTGAGCACCGGCAGGTGCAGTCCCGTCCCGGCGCGTCCCAGCCCGATGAGTAATGTGCGCAGCACGCTCCGTGCCACCCCCTTCTCGTCGGCCTGCCGAGCAGGCCATAAACATGTCGCCAACGTAATCGATACCTGAACTCTGCCCACTTTCTCTAACATTTCTCCGCTCCGGAGAAACATCGATTACCGCTGATATCCATCGGACGCAAATGACACGGGTCGACCCGCTGACGGCGATGTCCAGCCACCCGGTCCGCCTTTCATCACTTCGGGTGACCTACCTTCCTACCTGGCACTTCCCTGCAGCGGCCCGCCTAAAGTGGCTGCGGAAACGGGGGATTGAATTGACACAATGGAAGGGAAGAAGTGGAAACTGTCGCCGTCATCGGGTTGGGGTACACGGGACTTCCGCTTGCACGCGAGGCGTGTACGACGGGAATGCGCGTCATCGGCCTCGACGAGAATTCCGCGGTGACAGCCGCCCTGGAATCCGGGCGTTCTCATGTGCCGGATGTGACGGACAGCGACCTGGCGCTGATGCGGGCGCGCGGATTCCACGCCACGACGGACGCGGGCTCACTGGCCGAGGCCGCCGTCACGGTCGTGTGCGTACCGACGCCCCTCGACGACGCGGGCGAGCCGGACCTGTCGCATGTGCGCAGGGCGGCCTCTGCCGTCGGCGCCCACCTGAAACCGGGCACGCTCGTCGTGCTGGAGTCCACCTCGTATCCGGGCACGACGGACGACGTCGTTCGCTCCCTGCTGGAGGAGACGTCCGGCCTCACCGCCGGCACGGACTTCTCGCTGGCCTTCTCCCCGGAGCGCATCGACCCGGGCAACGATCACTTCGGCATCCGCAACACCCCGCGCATCGTGGGTGGTTGCACGCCGGGCTGCACGGCCGTCGCGGCCGGATTCTTCCGGCGCCTGTGCGACCGGGTCGTCGAGGCCGGGTCGGCGCGCGAGGCGGAACTGGCGAAGCTGCTGGAGAACGTCTACCGAAGCGTCAACATCGCACTCGTCAACGAACTGGCCGTCGCCGGGCGCGCCCTCGGCGTGGACGTGTGGGACGCCATCGACTGCGCCGGCAGCAAACCCTTCGGCTACCAGCAGTTCCGTCCCGGCCCGGGCGTGGGCGGCCACTGCATCCCCGTGGACCCCGCCTACCTCGCGCACTGGGCCCGCGCGGCCGGCCGCCCGCTGCACCTGGTCGAACTGGCGCAGCAGGTCAACGCCGCGATGCCCGCACACGTCGTACGCCGGGCCGGCGAGCTGCTGCAGGGCGGGGGCAAGAGCGTCGGTGGTGCCCGGCTGCTGCTGGTCGGGGTGACGTACAAGCGCGACAGCCGCGACCTGCGTTCCACTCCGGCCGCCGCGCTTGCGCGCTTGCTGCGCCAGGCCGACGCGCACGTCAGCTACCACGACCCGCTTGCCGACGCCTGGACGGTCGACGGCACGCCGGTGCCGTGCGCCGTCCGACTGCGGGAGGCGGCGGCCGACGCCGACCTGACCATCCTGCTCCAGGACCACAGCGTACTGCCCGTCGAGCGGCTGCCGCACTGGGCTTCTCTGCTGCTCGACACCCGTGGCCGACTGCGCCACACCGCCGCCCATGTGCTGTGAACGGCCGTACGGAGAGGGGCGGCGCCTCACGCCGATCGCCGCCCCGCCGCGAAGGCGCACACCGTGTCGGCGATGTGCTCGGTCTCCGCGTCCGTGAGGTGCGGGTTGACGGGGATGGCCAGCTGCCGCCGGCTCGCCGCCAGGGCGTGCGGCCACCGACGGCCCCGGGGTGCGAAGCGGGTGAAGGCAGGCTGGTGGGGCAGCGGCAGGGGGTAGTAGACGTGGCCGGCCACACCGTGCGCCGCCAGGTGTTCCTTGAGTGCGTCGCGTTCGTCGGCCAGCAGCGAATAGACGTAGTGGCAACGGCCGTTGCGTCCCGGGGGCGGCGGTACGACACCCCGCTCCGTCAACGGGGTGAAGCGCTCGGTGTAGTAGTCGGCGATACGGGCCCGGCGTTCAAGTCGCTCGGGGAAGCCCGGCAGCCGGTGCAGCAGGAAGGCCGCCTGCAGTTCGTCGAACCGGCTGTTCCAGCCCACCCGCTGGTGGACGAAACGCTGCACCTCCTGCCCGTGGTTGCGCAACGACCGTACGACACGTGCCAGTTCGACATCATCGGTGACGACGGCGCCGCCTTCTCCCGCGGTGCCGAAGGTCTTGACCTGGACGAAGGAGAAGACGCCCGCCTCGCCCCACCTGCCGGCGGGCCGCCCGTCGAGCACCCCGCCCTGCGCGACTGCGGAGTCCTCCACCAGCCGTACGCCGTGTCGCTGCGCGATGTCACACATCCGCGGCATGTCGGCCATCACCGAGAACATGTGCGCGGGCATCACCGCCTTGGTACGGTCGGTGATCGCGCTCTCCACCTCCGCCGGGTCGACGACCATCGTCACGGGGTCGATGTCCGCGAAGACGGGAACGGCCCCGAGGTTGGCCACGGTGTTGCCGAGTGGGGCACAGCCGTAGGCGGGAACCACGACCTCGTCACCGGGACCCACGCCCATCGCGGCCAGCACCAGGGTGAGAGCGGAGGTGCCGCTGGAGCAGGCGACGACATCGGCCGCGCCCAGCATCTCGCGCAGCGACTCCTCGAAGGCTGCGGTCCGCTCGCCGAGAATGAACTTCTGCTCTGCGGCCGTTCCGATGTGCCGTACGAGATCGAGCAGCACCTCACGGTCCTGCTCGAACAGGTCGGGTGCGAAGAACGGGATGGTCCCCTGCCGGGTCATGCGGCCCTCCCGGTGTAGAAGCGGCGGATCAGCGCGCAGACCGTGTCGATGTCGGCTGTCGTCATGTCCGGGTGGAACGGCAGCGCGACCGTACGCTCGCACGCTGCCTCCGAGTCGGGGAACTGCCCCTGCTTGAAGCCCAGTTCACTGAAGCACGGCTGAAGGTGGAGCGGCACCGGGTAGTACGTCTCGGTGCCCACGCCATGGTCGGCGAGATGGGCGATGAGCCGGTCCCGTCGCTCGGCCTCGACCAGGTAGACATAGAACACCGCGTCGGTGGGGACGTCGCGCTCCGCGACTGTCGGCAGGCGCACGAGTCCGGGCACGTCGTGAAGTCGTTCGGTGTAGGCGGCGGCGAGTTCGGCCCGGCGGCGCAGGGCGTGCGCGAGCCGTGGCAGTTTCGCGAGCAGGACGGCGGCCTGGATGTCGTCCATCTTGCTGTTGACGCCGTTGAGTTCGGTGGCGTTCGAGATGCCGGGGAAGTGCGCGAGAGTACGGCCGGCGCGGCCGTGGTGGCGCAAGGCCGCCGCTGTCGCGGCGATCCGTGGATCGTCGGTGAGGATCGCGCCGGCGTCACCGATGGCGCCGAGCGTCTTGGTGGGGAAGAAGGACAGTACGCCACCCGCGCCCAGGAGGCCCGCGTGGATACCGTCCCAGCGCATGCCGATCGCCTCGGCACTGTCCTCGACGAGCGTCAGCCCATGGCGGTCGGCCACCCGCGCCAGCGCACCCATGTCGGCCATCTGGCAGAACAGGTGCACCGGCATGAGGATCGTGGTGCGCTCGGTGACGGCGTCCGCCGCGGCCCTCGGGTCGAGCGTGTACGTCACCGGGTCGATGTCGGCGAAGACCGGGCGGCCCCCGGCCAGCACGACGGACGAGGCCGTGGCGATGAAGCTGAACGCGGGGACGATCACTTCGTCGCCCGGTCGGAGCCCGCAGGCACGCAGCAGGAGTACCAGGGCGTCGGTGCCGCTGTTGACGGCCACGCAGTGACGGGCGCCGGTCCACTCGGCCAGTTCCGTCTGCAGCCGGCCGACCTGCTGCCCGTGCGAGTACTTGCCGTCGTCGATCACTTCACCGACGCGGGCACGGATGTCGGGCCAGGCTTCTTCGAACGAAGCGGCCTGGCTGAAGAACGGCACCAGGCGGGATGACGTCCTCGCCGGTACCGGACCGGCGGGGCGGTCGGCTGCTACGTGGTCCATGGGTCCTCGGGATCGACGACAGGTTCGGGACGAAGGCGGTCCCTCCCCCAGCGGCGCGAGTGAAGGGATCGCCGGGAGAGGGGCCGGTGCCGCGCCACGGGCGCAGCGGTCACAGCAGGGCGATGTCCAGCTCGCCCGCGTGGTACTTGTGCACGGCCTGGACCAGCTCGTCCACGCTCAGCCGGCCGTCCTTGTTGACGTCGATGGCGCTGAACGCCGCGTCGGCGGTGGACTCTTCGGCGCCGATCGCCTTGATCCAGGAACGGAACTCCGTGGGGTTGACCTGCCCGTCGCCGTCCGTGTCGCACAGGCCGAGGATGGAGCGGATGGTGGGCTCCACCACCCTGTCGAAGCCCGCCTGCCCCCCGTCCAGCACGTGGCGCGAGGCCGCTGCCCTGAAGTCCTCCTCCGAGAGGGAGCCGTTCGGGCCTCCCTCCGCATCCTGTGCGAGGAAGTTCCACATGCCGAGGTAGGCCTCAAGGACCGCCTGGCGCTTCGGTGACGTGGGTGAAACGTCGAACGACGCGAGAATGCGGTCGGCCTCCTGCTGGAAGTCGCCGCGGTCGATGTGCCCGTCGCCGTCACGGTCCCACAGCTGGAATCGCCGCTGGAGCCGCTCTGCCTGGACATGTGAGGTCATCTTCGATCCTCTTCCTCTTCGGTGGACTTGCGTGGAGTGGTGGGTGCGGGCCGGTCCTTCACCGTCGTCCCGGCCGTCGCCATGAGCGCGGCCGCCGCCAGCACGATCGGCAACGCGAGGGAGAGCACCTGCGCGGGCACCTCGGCGGCGACCGAGTCGCCCAAGTGGGCGCTGTGGAAGACGAGATGGGGGACGGAGAAGACGAGCAGCCCGCCGGCGGCCGCCCGCACCAGCCATGGTTGCGTGACACACGCGGCCCAGGTGAGCAGCGCTGCCAGCGCGAGCACGGCAGCACCGAAATCGCGCACCAGATGCTCGTTGTAGGGCGGGAACAATGCGACCCACGGGTGGCCGGGAAGCGGGAAGGAGCCGTAGAAGCGGCGCGGCAGGAACAGCGCCCAGGCGCCCGACAGCCCTTCGCCGAGCGCCAGGACCGCCAGACAGCCGCGTGCCCACAGCAGACGGGCACCGCTCAGGCGCACCGCTGGATCCGGACAGGCCCGGCCCATCCGGTCACCGGTCCCGATCAGACGCCGAGGAGGGGGGCGTCCGTCTCACCTGCGTGGTAGCGGCCGACCGCTGCCACCAGTTCATCGACGCTCAACTGGCCGTTGCCGTCGGTGTCGATCGCCTGGAAGGCCGTCCTGGCGTCGATGTCGGGGCTGATGGCCCTGATCCACTTGCCGAACTCGGCCGGGCTGACCTGGTTGTCGCCGTCGGTGTCGCACAGGGCGACCATGGCCTGGATGCTGGGGCGCAGCACCGAAGCGAAGCCGGCCTGTCCGTGCTGGAGCATCTCCTGCGCGGCGACCGCGACGAACTGCTCCTTCGTCAGGGACGCCCCCGCACCGTGGCCGCCCTTCTCGGCGAGGTAGTCGAACATCTGCGGGTAGGCGTTCAGCAGCGCCTGCGCCTTGGGCGAGCCCTCGGGTTCACCGAAGGCCTGCACGACGCGCTGCGCCTCCCGGTGCAGGTCCGAGCGGTCGATGCGTCCGTCACCGTTCGTGTCGTACAGGTTGAAGCGCTGGTCGAGGCGTTCCTGCTGGGCATTGGTGAGAGTCATCTCACTCCTTTTCGTCTGCACAACGGAGTAAATCAGAGCCGACCGAAAAGCGCTGCTGAAATTCTCCGTCGCTGCCTGCTGAATCCTACGGACGCACCATTACCCGGGCATTCGCGTACCGAACTCAATGGGCGCCGGTTAACCCGTACGAGTGAATAGAAAAGACATCGACTTGCACAGAAGTACACAAGAGTCACACGCGTCCGACAGGACATCCACCCTCGTCAAGTGGCCTGACTCCTAAGGCCATTCAACTCCGAAACCGGTCGCCCGCCTTGTCGTTGGAGCGGTTCCGGAGGCCGCCGTCACCCGTTAGGGCGAACCCATCCGGGCGCTGGTTCCGGGCCGCCTCACCTCGGCCATAGAGTTCCTTGGCGACATTCCGGCCGAAATTCAACGTGCGCCTATTTGCACCCGTCACGGAGTGTGCCCCGAGTTGATTACGTGGCCTGTGATCATTGGCCAATGGGAATTGGCGATGCGCGGATTCCGGCGGTGTTTTCCGCACACAGCCATCATGCAAAGGAGCGGAGTCGATGACGAGCAGCGCCGAGGCCCGGAGCTTCGCGGCCGGCACCATAGCGACGGAGAGCAAGCTGCGCAGCTACGCCCGGCTGGGCAAGCTCGACGTCTACGACTACTACCCGGCCGTCGCCGTGGCGCTGTCCGCGGTGCTACCACAGGGTGGCGAGCCGGTCTCGGCGATCCTCCCGGCGTCGGCCCTGTTCCTGTTCGGCTCGGTCTCCGTGATCATGTCGATGGTCGCCCTCGACGACGTGACCGGCTACCGCGACGGGAGCGACACGGCCAACTACGGCCCCAACGACCCGCGGCGCAACAAACGTCGCAAGCCCCTCGTCGCCGGAGCGTTGACGGTGCCCGAAGCGCTCCGCTTCGCCTGGGTCACCGCTGCGGTCGGCGCGATGCTGTGGGCCGCAGCCGTCGAGGCGGCCCCGCACCGGCCCACCTGGACGGTGGTGCTCATCGCTGTCCTGTTCGTGGTGTCGCTGCAGTATTCGTACGGCCTGAAGATCAGCTACCACGGCTTCCAGGAGGCCTTCATCTGCGGGCTGGGCGTGGCGATGGTGATGGCGACCTACGGGCTGACAGCCGGCCGCTTCTCCGGGCTGCTGCTCGTCGAGGGTGTGCTCTTCGGCTTCGGTCCGCTGATGTTCGGGGTCTACTCCAACACCAACGACATCCCCGGGGACCGTGCCGTCGGGCGCCCCACCGTGGCGGCCCTGGTCTCCTCCAAGGGCAACGCCGTCTTCGTCGGGGCGCTGTCCGCCGCCGAGTTCCTGCTGGGCGCGGTGGCCTCGGCCACCGGGGTCGCCCCCTGGTGGTTCGTGGTGCTGATGCTGCCCGTGACCGCCCTGCGGCTGCGCCAGTACCTCGTTGGATTCCGCACGGGCGACATCATGCGGGCGCGCAGGATCGGCTTCCGGGTGCACCGCGTCGGCTTCGTCCTGCTGATCGCCGCCAACCTGATCGCCGGCACGGGGGGCGCTGCATGAGCCCTGACCTCGACGTGGCCGTGGTCGGCGCGGGCGTCGCCGGTCTGACCACCGCGCACGAGCTGCGGCGGGCCGGCCTGGAGGTGCGCGTGTTCGAGGAGCGGGCGTACGTCGGCGGCCGTATGCACTCCTTCAGGCACGACGGATACGTGATCGACGAGGGCGCCGAACAGATTCCCGAGCGAGGCTACCGCGCCACCTGGGAGCTACTCGCACGGCTCGGTGTGCCGGACCATCACGTGCCGCGCATCGGGAAAGCCATCGGCGTCTGGCGTGACGGCTGCGCCCATCCCGGCGTGGCCGACCCGGCCGCGCTCCTTTCCGGCGCCGGACTGGCCCCACGGGCGCGTCTCGACCTCGGCCGCTTCCTGGCCTGGACGGCCCTGCACCGTCGCGCGTTCGACGGTGACCACCCCGAGCGCACGCCCGTGGGCACCGACACGGTCGCGCAGTTCGCGCGCCGCTACCACCGGGACGTCCACGACTACCTGTTCCAGCCCGTCGCGGGCTGCTTCTTCGGCTGGGACACGGCCCGTTCCGCCGCGGCCCCGCTGATCAGCCTGCTGAACGACGTGGGGCCGATCTCCGGCTGGCGGACGTACCACGACGGCATGGACCTGCTCGCCCGCCGGCTGGCCGACGGCCTCGACATCGCCGCCGGCACCCCGGTGCACGAGGTCGTCGACGACGGCGACGGCGTACGGCTGCACGGGCCCGCGGGCACGGTCAAGGCGCGGGCGGCGGTCCTGTGCGTACCGGCGCCCGTCGCCGCGCGGCTGCACGGCAAGGCGCCCGAGGACGAACAGGCCTTCCTCGCCGCGTGCACCTTCACACCCACGCTCAAGGTGAGCTGTCTGCTGGACCGGCCGCTCGCGCCGGTGTCACGCAGGCCCCTGTACGCCCTGCTCGCGCCGGACGCCGAAGACGACGTGCTCTCAGGCATCATCGTCGACCACGTCAAGCACCCCGGGCGCGCACCCGCCGGCAAGGGCCTGCTGACACTCATGGCGGATCCGCGCCGCATCCCCGAACTACGCGGCGCATCGAGCGCGGAAACCGCCGAGCGGCTCGTGCGGGCGGCCACCCGCTACGTCCCCGGCCTGGACGTCGCCCACCGCCGCCACTTCGTGCACGCCTTCACTCACGGCCTGCCCGAAGCCACCCCCGAGGCACTGCAACGCAGACTCCGCTTCATGGCCCGCCCGCTGCGCCCGGTCGAGTACGCCGGCGACTGGGTGATGCTGCGCCCGGCCAGCGAGGCCGCCGTCCGCTCCGGGGCCCTCGCCGCCTCCCGCGTCCTCAGCCGGCTGCACCCCGCCCCCACAAGCAACACGCCCCGCCCAGCCGTCGTGGCACCGAGGAGTGACGCCCGTGAAACCGCATGACATGGGCCTTCTGTTCGACGAGTGCGCCGAGCACGGCACCGGAACGGCCGTCCATCTCGACCGGCCCTTCGACATCGCCCCCGACGCTGGAACCCGCTGGACCGTGCCCCAACTCGCCACGCTGGTACGGGAAACGGCCGGGCAACTCGCCGCCGCCGGCGTCCGCCCCGGCGACCGGGTGGCGATCGTCAAGGAGAACCACTGGGACTACGACCTGCTGGCCTGCGCCGCCGTACGCATCGGCGCCGTGCCCGCACAGCTGTCCGCACGCCTGTCCGGCGCGGCGCTCGCCACGCTCCTGACCCGTCTGTCCCCGGCCCTGCTCGTCACTTCGGCGACGGTGCTGGAGCGCGCCCGGCACGAGGGCGCCGACCCGGCCCCGGCGGCGGACGTCACGCTCGTCCTGGACGCGGACGTGCCGGGCACGCTCGGCCCCGACGACGTCCGCGGTCACGCCGCGCCCGCCCCCGTCCGCCGGACGGACGACCAGCCCCTGGTCATCAACCACACCTCCGGCACCACCGGCGTACCCAAGCTGGTCACGCACTCGACGCGCACCATCGTCGGCAAGCTGGCGCGTTTCGAGAGCGTCCGCTACCCCTGGATCGGCGTCCGGCGCGGCGACACCCTGCTCAACGCGAACTCCTTCGCCCACGGCCGTACGTTCTGCTGGACCGCGAGCGCGATGTGCCTGGCCCCCGCGAACATCGTCGTGGTCACCACCCAGGACGCCTTCCTCGCCGACCCGGTGCTGCGCGCACACCCGCCGACCGTCGTCGAGGCGCTGCCCGCCTCCTACGTCCGCTTCCGGCCGCTGACCGAGAGGCTGGACAACCCGTTCCGGAACGTCCGCCTCTTCCTCAGCACCTACGACGCCATGCACCCGCCCACCATCCGGGCGTATCTCGCCGCGAGCCGGCACCGCAGCCCTGTGTGGATGCAAGGGTGGGGGCAGACCGAGACCGGCCCGCTGACCTTCCGTTTCCACAGGCGAGGCGCCGATGGCGGCCTTCGCGGGCCGGGCACCCGCAACCTCGGCCGCCCCATCCCGGTGAAGACGCGGCTGCGGGTGGTCGATCCCGAAACCCTCCGTCCGGTGCCCCGCGGGCGGCACGGACTGGTCCTGGCCCGTACCCGGGCCCGTGCGCTGGAATACGTCGGCGAGGACGCCCGGTGGGCCGCCAAGCAGATCGGCGCCTGGTGGAACACCGGCGACATCGGCGTACGCAACCGCGACGGAAGCGTCGAGCTGCTCGACCGCGAGGTCGACCACACCCCGCGACTGAGCTGCCTCAGGGCCGAGGACCTGCTGGAGCAGCGGCTGCCACAGGCCCTGGAGTGCATCGTTCTCACCGGTACCGGCGGTGCGCCGCTGCCCGTCGTGGTCACGGCGGACGGCCGGATCGACAAGGCCGACTGGCGGGCGGCGGTGCGCGGCCTGCCACCGATGGCCGACCCCGTCGCACTCCCGTGGGAGGAGGTGCCGCGCACCGACACCGGCAAGGTGCGCCGTACCGCGCTGCTGCGGCAGCTCACGGGAACCACCGGAACCGCAGGTTCGGGCCGCTGGACCTGAACCGGGAAGGAGAAGGAGTCCGTATGCCCCCACGCCTGGTCGAGGACCCCGGCTATGTCTTCGACAACGACAGCGTGCACAGCCGTGAACAGCACCGCTGCCTCAGCGAGGCCTACGACAGGGCCACGTTCGCCCGCCTCGCGGAGACCGGCGTCACGGGCGGTTGGCGCTGTCTGGAGATCGGCTCGGGCGGTGGCAGCGTCGCCCGCTGGCTCGCCGAACGCGTCGCACCGGACGGCGAGGTCGTCGCCACCGACCTCAAACCACACCACATCACCGAACGGCCCGGCCTGGTCACCGTCCAGCACGATGTGGTCAACGACCCGCTTCCCGAGGCCGCGTTCGACCTCGTCGTCGCCCGTCTCGTGCTTCAGCACCTGCCCGAACGCCTCGCGGTCCTGGACAAACTGGTGCGGGCGCTCAGGCCGGGCGGCTGGCTGCAGATCGAGGAGTTCGACACCTCCTACGAACCGCCGCTGCTCGTCCCTGACGAGGAATCGGCCCGGCTTTACCGGACGTTCCTCGCCACCAAGTGCGCCGTCATGCGCGCCGGTGGCGGTGACCCCGAGTGGGGGCGACGCGCTCCGGCCGCGATGCGGGCCGCGGGTCTGGTCGACGTGGACCCCAGGCCCCGTGTCGAACTGCGCACCGCCGACTCGCCCGGTCTGTGGCTGCAGCTCCACCACACCCACCACCTGAGGGAGAAGCTGCTGGCCGCCGGCATGACGGAGGCACAACTCGACCGCGTCCGTGCGGTGATGAGCGACCCCTCCTTCCGTGCCGCCTCCAGCGTGATGTACTCGGTACAGGGCCGCAGGCCACCGGTGAACGGTGCCCCCGCCGACGGCGCGCGGTCCGGGAAAGTGATCCGATGACGCTCGCGGCACCGGTCCCCGCGCTCGCCGGCCCCCCCGTCGCCACCCAGGTCGCCACGCGCCTGCTCAGTCTGGTCGACGACCCCGACGTGCACACCGTCGCCTGCGACATCGACTGGGCCGGCCCCCTTGCGCTTGCGCTGTCCGAGGAACGAGCCGTGCAGGCCGCCTGCGGCATCATGCACGTTCACGGCCGGGCCCTCGGCCGCCCCACACCACTCGCCGTCGACTTCGCGTCCACCATCGCCGGTGTTCTGGCCGCCCAGGGCGTCAGCGCGGCCCTGATCGCACGCGCCCGGGGCGGCCGGGTGAGCGGCGTGCGCACCTCCGTGAGCCAGGCCGCGCTGCTCGCCCTCACCCAGTACCTCGCCGCCGCGACCGCGCCGGAAGAAGACACCGATCCCGGCGCGGAAGCCTTCCCCGGCGACTGCGCGTTCGTCTCCGCCGACGGCGTACGCGTCGAGTTGGAAGCCCTCGACGCCGGGCAGTGGCTCGGCTTCTGGCAGATCCTGGGTGCGCCTCGCGACGCCGTCCGGCGGGGTTGGCGGCCGTTCCAGGCGCGGTTCGGCACCGCCGTGTGCCCGCTGCCGGCCGCGCTGGCCGGGACCGTCCGCAGCGTTCCGTTGACTGTGCTGTGCGCGGCGGCGGAGTCCTCCGGGGCGAGCCTGCTGCCCGTACGGCAAGAGCCCGCGCAGCCTGCCGGGGTACGGCCGTGGACGCTCACGGCGCTGCCGGCGGCGGCGTCCGCCCTCCCCGGTGGCGGCGCCCCGAGTACCCGGCTGCCCCTCGCGGGGCTGCGCGTCGTGGAGTCGGCACGGCGTGTCCAGGGCCCCCTCGCCGGGCACGTACTGCGGCTGCTCGGCGCGGACGTCGTACGCATCGAGCCGCCCGGCGGTGAGCCGATGCGCGGCATCCCGCCCCTGGCGCGAGGCTGTTCGGCACGGTTCAGCGCCCTCAACGCCGGCAAGTCCGTCATCGAGATCGACATCACCACCGCACCGGGCCGACAGGCCGTGCGCGAAGCAGTCTCGGAAGCCGATGTCTTCCTGCACAACTGGGCGCCGGGCAAGGCAGCCCGGCTGGGCCTGGACGCCGACGACCTGAGCCGGGTACGGCCGGGGCTGGTGTACGCCTGGGCGTCCGGCTGGGGCACGGCGCTCGGCCCACGGCCTCCGGTGGGCACCGACTACCTGGTCCAGGCGCACTGCGGCCTCGCCGCCGCCATCCGGCCCGCGGACGAACCCCCCGCCCCCTCCCTGATGACCCTCACCGACGTCCTGGGCGGACTGGTCAGCGCGCAGGCCGTGCTCGCGGCGCTGCTGGCCCGTCTGCGCACCGGACAGGGCCGGCGTGCGGACTCCTCACTGCACTCCGCCGCCGCGACCGTCCCGCGCCGCCGGCAGCGCGCGCGGTGGGGCGTGCTCGACAGACCGTTGCCCACGTTCGACGGACACCTGTGGCTGGGTCCCGAGGCCCGCGCCCGCCCGGAGCGGATCGCCCGTGCACTGGGAGCCGGGTCGACGGCGAGCCCGGCCACGCTCCCTGCACTGGCACGCACCCGCCCCAGCGCCGAACTGCTCCCCCTGCTGACGGCGACCGGAACGACGGTGACACCGGTGTGCGCCAACCTCGCCGGTCTGGCCCGCGATCCGCGCTTCGCTCACGCGATCGGTACCGGCGCATACGCCTACCCGCACACTCCCTGGGAGTTCAGATGACGCGCGTGTGGACCTCGTCCGCCGGTGTCGAGATCCGGGACCTGGTACCCGCTGCGCTCCGCCGCTCCTGGGTTGCGCGGGGACACTGCCCGGACCGCGACCTCTACACGCTCTTCTCCGGCCATGTACGGGCCCACCCCACACGTACGGCCGTCATCGACTCGGCAGGCGCCATCGACTACGCCCGACTGGACGCCGACGTACGGCACATCGCCGCCCGACTGTCCGAGAGCGGCCTCGGCGCACGGGACATCATCGCCGTCCGGCTGCCCAACGGGCGCCGGGCGGTGGCGGCGGAACTGGCCGTGGCGGCACTCGGCGCCGTCGCCCTGCCCTATCCACCGGGGCACGGCAGCCGTGGCCCGGCAAGCCTCCTGGGCCGTTCCCGGGCCCGGGCAGTCATCGTCGAGCGGGCGTCGGACGCGCTGCCGGATGCCTGTCTTCCCCACCTCGACGCGGTGTTCAGCTGGGGCGAACCGGCGCACCCGGCCGGGCAGTCCCTCGCCGCCCCCGCACGGCAGCCCTTCGCACCAGAGCCGATCGACCCGGAGGCACCTGCGCGCATTCTGGTGTCCTCCGGCTCGGAGGCCGAGCCCAAGATGGTCGCCTACTCCCACAACGCGATGGCCGGCGGCCGCGCCAACTACGTGCGAGCCCTGGCCGGCGGGGACCCGGGCGCGATGCGCAACCTTGTCCTCGTTCCGCTCGCCTCCTCCTTCGGCTCTCTGGGTACCTCCGTGACGGTCGCCGCCCTGGGTGGCACGCTGCTCGTCCAGCACATGTTCGACCCGCACGAGGCCCTCCGGATGATCACCGAGCACCGGCCGACACACGTCTTCGGCGTGCCCACGATGCTGCGACGGCTCGTCGAACTGCCCCCGCGGCCCGACGAGGACCTGAGCGGGCTGCGGGCCGTGGTGTCCAGCGGAGCGGCACTGCCCGAGGCCACGGCCGCGGCCTGTGGACGGCGCTTCGGGCGTCGGGTCATCACCGTCTACGGCTCCTCCGACGGCGTCAATTGCCACACGGCCGCCACCGGGCTGTCCCCGGAGACGGGCACCGGCCTGCCCGACCCCGCCGTCGTGGACATCCGCATCAGCGCCCGTACCGGCGAAATTTGCGCACGCGGCCCGATGACGCCCCTGTGTCATGTGGCGACCCCGGACCTCGACGCGCGGTACCGCACCCCGGACGGCTGGGTCCGTACCGGCGACTTCGGCCGCCTGGACGTGCACGGCCGGCTCCATGTGCTCGGACGCCTCAAGCAGATCGTCGTACGCGGCGGCTACAACATCAGCCCCGCCGAGGTCGAACAGGCCCTTACCGCCCACCCGTGGGTGGCCGAAGTGGTCTGCGTCGGTGTACCGGACGACGAACTGGGTGAGCGCCTGTGCGCCTGCGTTCGCGAGGTGCCGGCAGCCATGCCGGTCACCCTGGAGGACCTCACCGGCTTCCTGGAGACCGAGTGCGGGCTGGAACGCCGCAAGCTGCCGGAACTGCTGCTGCGGGTGTCCGAGATGCCGCTCGGTCCCACTGGCAAGATCTGCCGCACCACACTCGCCCGGCTCGCACATGATCACCGCGCAGGAGACGCGGCCCTGCCGGCTCATGGCCGGTGACGGTGGGCAGGCACAGCCTCCCAGGCGTCGGACCAGCCGATGAGGTGGCTCCCCGACGGACACGGCGGCGGTCAGCGCGGCCTGGCGGTACATCCGCCGTAGGGGCGTTCGATCATGTGCAGGTCTCGGCCGAGGTCTCGCGGGAGCCGACGGCCGCGGGATCACCCCGCTGTACTCTCGGTCCAGCGCACGATGCCCTCGAAGGCGTCGAGTGTCTTCCGGCCATGTGGACCGAACCAACTGCAGCAGTCCTGACCGAGTCCGCCGCAAAGTTGCGCCGTACCACGCGCATGGCCTGGGCGACCCGTCAGCTCATCCAGCTCCATGCGTGCCGCGATGGCCTCCGGATGCGTGGACCGTGCTGGATCCGGTACTCCCCCGCAGGCTGCTCCTTCGTCCGGCTACGGAGCCCGGCTGCTCAGCGGCTTGCTGTCCCGGCTTGCTGTCCCGGCCCGCCGCTCGGCGGTGCTGGACGGCCTGGTCGCCGCCACCATGCTCACGATGGGCCGGCTGCCGCCGGCGGCGCCCGACCGCCCCGCGTTCCGCACCGCTTTGCGCTCGTCGAGCTCCATCGCACGCCGGGCGCGCATCATCGAAGGAGGGCAGACCATCGACGAGGAGTGGCGATGAGGTTGTCGTTCCTTGATCCCCTCTACGCGGAGCCGGGCCCGATCGCCTCCGTGTACCTGGACACCTCCCGGAACGTCGAGCACCCCGATCGGGCGATCGCTCTGCGCTGGGCGCGGCTGCGCGAGAGTCTGTCCCGTCAGGGCTCGGACCGGGCGCTGCTGAACGTACTGGAGAAGGTGGTCGGCGCCGACGCAGCGGTGCCGGGGGTACATGGTCAGGCCATCTTCGCCGCCCACGGAACGCTCGTCATGGACGGGGAGCTACCCAGGCCGCCCGAGCACGACTCCGCGTGCTACAGCACCCTGCCGGACGCGATGCCCCTGGTCACCCAGCACGTTCCGGAAATCCCCTACATGGCCGTGGTCGTCCACTACGGCGGTCTTCCGACCGCCGAGACCCACGGCTGGGTGACTCTGGAGGCGGAGACCGGCACCTGGCCCGCGTCCACCGTCACCCCGGGTGAGCGGCTGCACCGCAGGGTCGCGGTGGCGACCTGGCACCGCACCTCCCTCCAGCTCGGCCACCGGCTGGACGAACAGGCGCGGCGCGCCCACGTGGACGCCGTCGTCGTGGGCGGGGACGAGTGGGCGTGCAACGTACTGATCCGCCGCCTGCCGCACACCCTGCGGGACAAGGTCGTACGCGTGGGCGACCGGACCCCCACCGACACCGGACGCGCCCTGTTGGAGCCGCAGCTCGACGGTGTCTTCCGCGGCCGCATGGCCAAGCACGACCGGGAACTGGTGGACATCTTCATCGGCCGACGTGCCCTGGCCGGGCCCGTGACGGAGGGGCTGGCCGCCACCGTCGCCGCCCTCCAGCGCGGCCAGGTCGCAGCGCTGCTGCTGAACCGGCCGCCAGGGTCTTCGCTGCGGCTTTGGACGGGCTCCCAGCCCACTCAGCTCGCCCTGACCGAGGCGGAGCTGATGTCCTTCGGCGTGCGGGCCCCGCGCGAGGAACGCGCCGACGAGGCCCTCGTCCGGGCCCTCGTCGGCACCCGTGCCGAGCTGGTCGTCGTACCGGAGAGCGAGCTGAGGCTGTACGAGGGCGTGGGCGCCCTGCTGCGGTACACCGACCCGGGGACCCCGTCCTGACGCCGGCGCGCTGCGCCTCGCGGATCACGGGTCGCCCCTTGCGCCCGACCGCCCCGGATCGCGCCGCGTGCGGAACGTGCCGGCACTGGGCCGGAGCGGCAACGCGGCGGATGAGCGGCGGATGGGGCGCGTGGACAGGAGCGGGAACGGCGCGGAGGAGACGGACGTCTCGACCACCCCGCCCAAGGTCGGGACCGGATACGGCCGGCAGACCGCGCTGCCGGCCCGCTTGGCCGCGTACGTCGCCAGCGTCGAGGGCTGGCCCGACCTGGTCGACGAGGCCCGCCTGCGGCCGGCCGGGCAGGGCGTCGGCAATGCCGAGGTCGGACTCGGCGACGGAACCCTCGGGATGCCGACCCGTGCCCCGTACGACGCGGTCATCGTCCGCGCGGCCTTCCCGTGAGTGCCTGAGCCACTCGTGGATCAGCTCCGCACCGGTGGCCGGCTCGTCCAGCCGATCGGGCAGGGCGGGCGGGAGCGCGTCGAGCAGTACGAGCGGCGTGCCCGCGGCCTGGTGCACCACAGGACGGTCACCACGGCCCGGTTCGTCCGGCTGTAGGGCGCCCACGGCTACGACCAGCGGTGACGCGCTCAGCGCTGATAGGTCCCCACCAGGGTGGTCGTGCAGCGGCAGCGGCTCGGACCGGGCGTACAGCCGGAAGAAGTAGCGGTGCGGCCGGTGCCCCGTGGAGGCGTCGGCCCTCCCCAGCCCACGCGGCCGAAGCCGTTGGGCCACGGCAGGCCACCCTGGGGCTTCTGGCCCTCCGCCACCCGGTGGACCCCGGATCGATGCCGGCCACCAGCCGGTGCAGGAAGGTCGTTCCCTGCGCGTCCGGGTCCTCGGACAGGAACACCAGCTCCGTGGCCTTGTGGGACACCCCCGACCATGTCGAGGGCGGTGAGACGATCTCCCCTCCCCGCTGTGTCGACGGGGGATCACCGTTTTGTCGTCGAACGCGGTGCTGCTGAGTTCAATTCCGCCCATGCGCGCCGCCATACCCGCAACGACGGCACCGGCACCGGTCGGCACCCCAAGACCCCCGCTCGGCCGAGCCCACCCGGACCGCCTCCGGAAGCGGGGGTGAAGATGGCAGTGTGCCGACAAGGATCCTGCTCGAGAGCCGCCCTGGCGCGGGCAAGACGACCGCCCTCCGTCGGCTGGCCGCGCTGCTGCCCGCCCACGTGGCCACCGGCTTCACCACCGAGGAGATCCGGCAATCCGGCGCCCGCGTCGGTTTCGCCCTCGAGACCCTGGCAGGCCGGCGCGGGGTGCTCGCCCATGTCGACCTGCCCGGTCCGCCACGGGTAGGGAAATACGGCGTCGACCTGGGCGTCATGGAACGGCTGGCGCTGCCGTCGCTTCGGCCGCCAGCAACCGGAGAGGTTGCAGGGCGGCTGGTGCTCATCGACGAACTGGGGCGGATGGAACTGGCGTGCACGGCGTTCCGGCACGCGGTCGACGCGCTGTTCGCCGCAGAGGTCGACGTCGTCGCCACGGTCCACACGCACCGCGATCCGTTCACCGACGCCCTCAAGCGGCGCGCCGACATCGAGGTCGTCCAGCTCACTCAGGCAAACCGGGACCTCCTGCCGGGCGAGCTCGCGGCCCGGCTGCAGCAGCCCCGGACGCATGGAGGGCCCCCCTCTCACGGATGAGGGACCGGCCTCCGACCTGCTGAAAGCAGACTAGGGGAAACAAATGGCTTCCGCCAGCTACTCAAGGTGTTCCCCCCGAGCGCTCGTCAGCCCACAATACTTCCTTCGCAACCATCGACATCGGGATGGATGTGCCATTGATTTTCGGGCAGCTGTTGCTGAGTCACGGTGCCTGGATCCTGTGCCACGGTGACTGCGCTACACCATTTCCTGTAAAGATTTTCCCCGCTTCCTTGGGACCAGTTAATCCAGTTGTTAGGCGCGTTCGGGATGTAGACAATCTTCTGACAGTAGGTGACGGGATGCAGTTCGTTCCAGCCACTGTGCCCGCTGTCGTATACCCAACGCCCCTTGACGAGCAGGACGTCAGCAGCCTCATTGAAGACCGTGGATTTTGGTTCGGGGTGCAGCGGATGCAGCTCGACGAGCGTTGCGTTGACGTCCGTCGGACGCGCTTTGTCGGAGAGCGCGGTGGCGAATCCGGCGATGGTGATGACAGCAGCGATGATTCCCAGAATCAAGCAAGCAAGGGATCCGATTATAGAGATCGCACAGGCCGCCGAGGCAGCAAGAGCAAAAGGTAGGGCTGCCAGGCATCCTGATAAAGGTCCCAGATTCCGCTGCCTTCGAATTCAACGTGGAGTGCGCCTGGAACGTCCTCGTATCCGGTGAAATCGAAGCTGGACAGTGCAGGTTGTCGCGTGACGAGTCGACCTCGCAGTGGACTGTTCTCGGCATCCTGTTGTGTCACTCCGTCGAGGTTGGGCGCGAGGATGATATTCATGCTGAAGTCGGTATCGAAGACTTCCGGGAATGACTTCGCCTCGGGAGGTTCCACCGAGTGGAGAAATCCCACCGCGCACTCGATGTCGCCGACGCAGACAAGGCGGTCGTAGAGCCACCAACGGCAGTAGGCGACGACCAGCATCAGGGCAGCGGCCCCGACAGCTGGCGCGATAGCTCCACCCACCATGATCAGGGCAATGGCGATTGCCACACCGGCGAAACCCGCACCTCCTACGTACCACCCGAGACCGAGATGGGAACTGGGTGTGACGCACTTGGTGTATTGCTTGTATCTCATCTCGGGGCCTCCTGGTTGTGGGCCGACGACTGCCGTGTGCTTATGCCCCGCCCTGAACTACGAGCGTCACTCCGCCAGCGAGGCCGTGCTGTTGGAATGCGTGCACGTTGATGGGCTGCTGTCCTTCGAACTCTCCAGGCGCAGTGATGACGGCGGATACGTTGACTTCCTCGCCGGGCCGGAGGTGTGGCTCGGATGGCGCCAGAACGATTGACCACCCGACTGGAAGGGGGAATCGGGACCTATCGTGCCGCTCACGGATCCAATGCAGTTCAAGGCCCTGGCTCTTCACCTCGTCGCAGCGGCGCCGCTCAGGAATCTGGTAGGTGTCGATCTCGAACCAGTAATCAGCCTCCCTGTCCGTGTCGTTACGCAACCGGAATTCGAACTGCACAGGTGACTGTGCGGTACCGATCAGCACATTGCACTGCCCCAAAGTTGTTGTCAGGATTGGCATCGTCATCCCAGTCCAGGCGCACCTGGATGCAGAAGTGCCCGGTTGTGCGGGGAGTAGTCCATTCCATCGTCGCGAAGGCTGGACAGTTTGGACCGCCTTTTACCCCCAGATCAGTCTTGGTGTCTCCAATTCACGACGCCGTCGGAATCCGTGCTGAGCCGGTCGCGGGAGAAGCAGGCGAAGGTCTCATCCACCGTCGCATGCAGTCGGTCGGCGCCCAGGCGGGCGCAGTGGCCGAAGACGCAGGAGCAGCCCCGGCAGACGCTGCCGTCTTCCTCGGGTGGTCCGCAGGCCACGTCCGAATGCAGCAGCCCGGCCAATGACTGCCAGTGCGCGCCTTCGACGGCTCTGCGTAGGCGGGCGGTCATGGTGCTCGGGCTGGAGGACATTGGGACTTCTCCGGGTCGCGGGCGGGCGGCACCCCGGACGTGTTCACGGTCTGCGTGGTCTTGCTCCCTCCTGGACGGCGCCGGAGCCACGGTTCTCGGTCACCCATGACGGAATCGAGGCGAGTCGGCGCAGGGGCGGCCCCTGCCTCCCCATGAGTGAGATGCCTGCGAGGCGAGCCGCACCGGGCAGGTTGGAGAGCCGCAGGGCGGTGCGGCGGACCTGCAGGTGTCGTGGTGATTCGGGTACGAACCAGCGGGCCACGCGCCTGGCGGCGCGCTGCTTGTGCGTGATGACGGGTCGCCAGAGCTGTTCGTAGCCGTGCAGTGCGTTCTCGATGCGGGAGGTGTGGGCGAGTTGGTCGGCCAGGACGTATGCGGCGCCCATCGCCAGGGAGGCGCCTTGCGCGGCGAGGAGGGAGACCGCCTGGCAGGCGTCACCCACCAGGACGACCCGGCCGCGGCTCCAGGCCGGGAGGTTCGCCTGAGCGACGCGGTCGTAGTAAATGCGCTCTGACGGCGGGCAGTCGGCGAGCACTTGGGGCACGAGCCAGCCGAGCGTGCCGTACTCGTGGCGCAGCGCCGCCCGTACGTCGACGGGTAGGCGGGCGTCGGTGGCGCGGTGCACGGCGAACACGGCGACCGTGCCGTCGCGCAGCGCGTACAGGCCCATCTGCCGGCCGATGGTGTCGGTGAGGCAGAACCGGTCGCCCACTTCCGCGTGCACCTCGGGATCGTTGAAGGTGAACGCGGCGGTGTGGTAGCCGAGGTGGTGGACGTACCGCGTCTCCTCGCCGAAGACCAGGGCGCGCACGGTGGAGTGGATGCCGTCGGCACCGACGAGCAGGTCGGCGTCGATGCTGTCGCCGTCGGTGAGGGTGACGCGCACTCCGTCCGGTCTGGCGTCGACGCGGGCCGGGCCCACGCCGAAGCGCAGACGCACCGCGAGGGACAGCCGCTCCCGCAGGGCGAGTTCAAGGTCGGGCCGCATGATGCTCAGCAGGCGCCCGTTCAGGAAACGCGCGAAACGGTCGTAGCGGAGCCCGACCCGACACTCGCCGTGCTCGTCCACGAGGGCCGCCTCAGAAACCTGATAGCTCAGCTCCTCCAGGGAGAGCAGCACGCCCATGGCCTCGGCCGCATCGTATCCGGGCCCGAAGAAGTCGAGCATGTAACCGTCGGTGCGGGGTCTCGGCTCCTTCTCCAGGACGACGACGTCCCAGCCGAGCACGTTGTGCAGCCGGCCGGCCAGCGCGAGTCCCGCGATCCCGGCCCCACAGATGACGACCCTCATCGGCGTGCACCGCCTTTCTCCGACACTCCTTTTTTGCACTATGCAAGGCTCACGCGTCAAGAAGGCCCGTGGACTGTCAACACGCACCGGAGCGGACCGACGACCGGGTAAAGGCCGGCTGTCGTCGACACGGACGGCGAAGGCCGGGCAGAGGACATGCCGCACGCAGTGCTGGCTGACCGAACCAAGGAAAGCGCCGCCCGTGCGGGCGGTGAGCGGGCACCAGGGGTCGGCCAGTCCCGAGGGGCGGACAGGAGGCACGCACCCTTGACATCTTTTGCATAATGCAAAAGTAAGGAAGGGGAATCGATGAGTGGCATACGGGCCGCAACCGACAGCGAGCAAGGAGCCGACGCGACGGCAAGGAGCCACACGCCGCCGCCGGCGATCGCGGGTCTGCGGAACGCACCGTGGGGCGTCATGGCACTGGCCGTTGTGGTCGGCGCCGGAGCGGGCGCCGGCTCGGTCGTCTTCCGCTGGTGCATCAAGACCTTCACCCGCCTGTTGTCCGGCCACACCGACTACTCGGCCGCCCCTGGCGCGAGCAATCCGCACGTGCCGTGGCTGGGCCCGTACTTCGTGCTCCTCGCCCCGGTGATCGGCGGTCTGCTCTACGGGCCGCTCGTCAACCGATTCGCCAAGGAGGCCCGTGGGCACGGCGTGCCCGAGGTGATGCTGGCCGTCGCCCAGCGCGGCGGGCGGATCAGCCCCAAGGTCGCGGTCGTCAAGACGCTCGCCTCCGCCCTGACCATCGGCTCCGGCGGCTCGGTCGGTCGCGAGGGCCCGATCGTGCAGATCGGCTCGGCACTCGGCTCCACCCTCGGCCGCGTGACCAAGGCGACCGAGAACCGTACGAAGCTCCTGGTCGCCTGCGGCGCGGCAGGCGGCATCGCGGCCACCTTCAACGCGCCCCTGGCCGGTGTCTTCTTCGCCATGGAGCTGATCCTCGGCACCTTCTCGGCGGAGGCATTCGGTGCCACGGTGCTGGCCAGCGTCACCGCGAGCATCATCGGCCGCGCCTCCTTCGGCGACGTCGACTTCCTGAACCTGCCCGCCTTCCACGTCGACCACCTCGCCCAGTACGGCCTGTTCGCCCTGCTCGGCGTCGTCGCGGCCGTGGTCGGCATGGGCTTCGCCCGCTTCCTCTACCTGGTCGAGGACGCCTGCGACTGGCTCTGGCGCGGCCCGGAGTGGCTGCGCCCCGCGGTCGGCGGACTGACCCTCGGCATGGTGCTGCTGGCACTCCCCGAGATGTACGGTGTCGGCTACCCCGTGCTGGAGAGAGCCACGGAGGGCGGCTACGCGGTCGGCTTCCTGCTTCTGCTCCTGGCCGGCAAGATGCTCGCGACCAGCCTCACCATCGGCATCGGCGGCTCGGGCGGCGTCTTCGCGCCCAGCCTGTTCATCGGCGCGATGCTCGGGTCGACGTACGGCATCGGCGTCCACCAGCTGATACCAGGCACCGCCGGAGCGGTGGGCGCGTACGCCCTGATCGGCATGGGCGCCACCTTCGCCGGCGCGGCCCGGGCACCGATCACGGCCGTGGTCATCCTCTTCGAGCTGACCGGCGAGTACTCGATCATCCTGCCCCTGATGCTGGCCATCGTCCTGGCGACCGCCACCAGCCGCCTGCTCTCCCGCGACACCATCTACACCCTCAAGCTCCGTCGCCGGGGCATCGCCCTCGAAGGCCCCGCCCCCGGGGCACGGATCGGCACCCAGCACGTCGGCGCCGTCATGGAACCGCTGCCCTCCCTGCTACCCGCCACCACAGCGCTCGCGGACGCCGCAGACCTGCTGAGCCTCTCCGGCCACGGGGCGCTCCCAGTCGTCGACGAGAGTGGCCGGTACGTCGGCGTCGTCACCGCGCAGGCGGTGGCCGAGGCCCTCGCTGAACAGCCGGACGCGGCGCCTGCCACGGTCGAGCAGCTCACCCTGCACCCGCCGGCGCCCGTCACTCCGGAGCAGCCCCTCGCGCAGGCCCTGCACACCCTGGTGTCAGCTGCCGGAACCGGGGTGCCCGTCCTCGACACCGAACAGGGCGAGCCCGTCGGATGGCTCAGCCACCAGAGCGCCCTGCGCGCTGTCCACGCCACCGCCTGAGCGCGCTCCCTGAGGCCGCGGTCCACAACCGGAATCTCATGTGCACCGCGCAAAACCGGGGTCCGAAGAGCGCCGTGCCTACGATCGCCGTGGTGGCGACGATCCCCGCACAGACCGTGCTGCGCAGATGCGCCATGCGGTGCGACTTGGCAAGGTATGCAGGCTGACGCCTTCGGAGCATGGGCGTCACGCTCCCGCGCCCCTCCACACCTACCGAAAGTCCCGATCCACAACTCCCTTGCCCTTCGCAGAACCCGGGCCGTGCGGAGAAGGGCCGCCCGGACAGCATGTGTGCAGCCGACCCGGAAAGCGTCACACCTCGTGCGCTATCGCTCCGTCCACGATCCAGCCGAGCGGGTGCGGCTCCGGATCGTCCGCTCCGGGAGCCGGCGGCTCTCCACCCACCTCGTTGAAGGCATTGAGGGCCTCGACGAGTGCCAGCCGCTCGGTCGGGCGGAGCCGTTCGACGATGGCGGCGATCTCGGCGCGGCGCCGGGCGGTGACGTCCTCGACGGTGCGCCGGCCCTCCTCGGTCAGCTGCAGCAGAGTCTCACGACGGTTGGCGGGGTTGGTCTGCCGCTCCGCGAGCCCGGCGGCGATGAGCCGGTCGACCATGCGCATGGCGGTCGAGGGCGCCACCCTCAGCAGTTCGGCAAGCGCGACCAGCTTGGTCGTTCCCCGAGTGGACAGCACTACGAGCATCCGGAACTGGGCGAGGGTCACCCGCTCCTCCACAGCGGCGAGCGAACGGGCGGAGACTGCCACCAGCAGGCGGGACGCGGTCAGCACCGCCCGGGTGACCGCGTCGACATCATCCAAGGCGCCCGTGGGGTTCTCTCGCTCCGGCATAGGTCCTTTCTACCGTGCCGAAGTCACCGCGTTCTCATTCGATCCGAACAGGCTTTCCTTGTGAACGGCCGTGGCATCGGAGCAGGAGGGGACGGAACGAGCCGCCAAGATCCCAGGCTCAGGTGGCACCGTCCATGTACAGCAGCAGCTGATCACCGGGCGCGAAGCCCACACGACAGGGCTTCGGCCTTGCCCTGCACGTCATACACGATCACCCGGATACCGTGCGGCCAGGCCACATCCCGTACAGGTCGCCTCCGAAACGCGCCTCGCCACCGCCGAGGTGTACGGCACCGGCGCCTGAAGACGGCCCGCAGCCCGCGGCACAGGCCGCAGCATCACCCGCTGGTCCACCTCCGCGATCGACCGCACACTGGCCAGCTCCGCCTTCCTCGTGCGAGCGCATTGTGCAGCGGCCGCGATGGCTGCTGCGGTGGCCCCGGCGACCGACGCCATCGCGGTGAATCCCCGTCGTTGCTTGAACAGCCCGTCGCACAAACTGAGACCTCACGCACCAGCAGCCACACCGCACCCGTCAGCGCCGTACGCCGCCACCGGCAGCCATGACGACGACACGGAACCGGATGTCGGCCTGTGCACGGTCACGACGTCCTCCAACGGACCAGCAGCTGCTGAGAACCGCCTGGTTTCTTCCGCCCCAGAGGCTCACACCCTTAGACTGTGCAAGGGTTCTGGCGGCCGGTGCTTCCTGCCTCGGCGCTTTACCCAAGCACGGCCGAGAGCCGATGTGTCCGACTCTCCGGAAGGCGAAGATGCCCCGCAGACAGACCGCATCGGAGCGGCCTCGACTTCCCGTCGGCTGGCGACGCTTCGCCGCACGGCTGCCGATCGTCGTCTTCCGCACGGGGCTGGGATGGATCTTCGGCAGGCGACTCCTCCTGCTGCACCACACAGGCCGGGTCACCGGACTGGATCGCCGAGTGGTCCTGGAAGTGGTCGAGCATGAGCCCGCAAGCGGCAGCTGGACCGTCGCCTCCGGCTTCGGCACGAGGGCAGCCTGGTACCGCAACCTGCGCACACGGCCGAAGACCGTCATCCAGGTGGGCAACCGTCACCACGCCGTCACGGCGCAGTTCCTCGCCCCGGACGACGGCGCCGAGATCATGGCGCGCTACGCCCGCAGGCACCCCCGGACCGCACGCCGCCTGTGCGCGTTCATGGGCTTGCCGTCGGACGGCGGCGAAGCCGCGTTCCGGGAGGCCGGCAGGCTCATTCCGTTCGTGCGGCTGGGCATCGGCACTGGTACCCGGGCGCCATAACCCGTGCGAGAAGCGCACCGTCCGGGCCTTGCACCTGCGGGGAACACGAGAGGTCGCCGCAGGTCAGGGGGATGTGACCTCCTGGGAAGTCGCCACGCCGAGGTTCTGCCGGCTCACACGACGGGCGGCGCCGAAGCCTCGCTTGAGCAGGCAGCGTGGTCACCCGGGGGGCTCTGGGCCGTCGGCCTTCCCGAACTTGCGATGCCAGCGCCGGGCGTCCAGGTTATGCCACAACTCCCCGAGTTGGATCTGAGCCTGGGTGAGCCCGGTCTCCCCGGCCAGTTCCTTCGGGCCGATCCTCCCTCGGCGGGCCTCAACCGCACGACCGATCTTGCCTGCCCACAGCTCGGCATCCACGAACGGCCGCTGTTCGTACACGTCGACCAGCCCAGCCAAATGTTCGCGGGAACACGCGGTCAGCCACCGTGTCCCGTCCTTTTTCGGGTCATGACCATGAATCACCGATGAATCCGGCACCAGCGCATGGACCTCGGTCCGACCCGAGATCTTTGTCCCGCACAGACCACATAGCTCCGGCGGGACCTCACCCTCGCCCGATCCACCGTCATCGGCCATCTGTCCTTCCTACCTCTCCACCACGACGGCTGAGCGCTACGACGCTCTGACCTGGACAGACGAACCGCGGAGTTCGAAATGGACACCGCCCCCGTGGGCGACTTTCATCGAGCATGAGGTCTGCTGCTGCCGAAGGTGACGGTGGTGCCGTCGAGCAGAAGGACGCCTGCGGCGAACAGCGACCCTTTTTTACGGACCCACCAGCTTTGCCCTGTGCAAAGATGGTGTCAGAACCTCGACGGACGGACCACCTCCAGGAGGTCGGCCATGGACGCAGAGCACGCCCGTTGCGTCCCTTGCTCGTTTCTCTGCCTCGACTGCGGGCACGGCTGGGACAGTACGTACGACATCGACATGACGGTGGACGAACACGACCGGATCACCCCCGTCTACCACCTGGACGGCAGACAGTCCCCCCGCTGTCCCGCCTGCAAGAACCACGAGGTCCGCATCGTTCGGCAGAGGCGCGTTCCGTAGACACGTCCCCGGTGAGCCATGACGAGGGTGAAAGCGGCTCGTGCCGCCGCGCCCCCGGCAGAAGCGCCGGGAAGCAGCGAAGTCTGAACGCGAAGGCCACTGTGGTGGCATCGAAGAGCACGCCATCGTTCGTCGGCCATCGGCCGAGGTGGACGCTGTCGGACAGCCCGGTCAGCGGAGCCGACAGGAAGGCGGGGACGCGCGGGTAGGAGATCCACGGCAGCGTCGGCGGCGCGGTGCCGCAATCATCGGGTCGGTGGTGGTCGAATGTTCGGTGCGGGGAAGCGAAGATGAGGGGATGACCGCCAGCGCACGCGCCCAGTCGTTCGATCTAGCCACGGCCCAGTACGCGGCGAGCCGGCCTTCTTACCCAGCCGCGCTCTTCGACTCCATTGAGGAGTTCGCAGGCTGTCGCCTCGCGGGTTCTCGGGTTGCCGACGTCGGCGCCGGCACCGGAATCGCGACCGCGCTGTTGCGGGAGCGGGGTGCCGATGTGATCGCCGTCGAGCCGGGTGAGGCCATGGCTGGTGAGTTCCACCAGGCGCTCCCGGACGTGCCGGTCGTGAGGGGTGACGGTAACGCTCTGCCCCTGGCCGAGGCTTCCTCCGACCTGATCACGTATGCGCAGTCCTGGCAGTGGACCGACACCGGCCGGTCCGTCCCGGAGGCGTTGCGTGTCCTGCGAGCGGGCGGTGCGCTGGCGATCTGGTGGAACACCACGGCCTTCGACGTACCGTGGATCCGCGAGCAGCACGAGCGCATCGCGCGCCACTGCGGGGTGAAGCCAAGGTCTGCGGTGCGCCCTTCGGACAGCGACGCCATCCGGCTGGCGGGCCTGACAGGTCTGCGGGTTGCGCGCCGTCAAGTGCGCTGGAGCCGCACCGTCTCTCTGGACGTGCACCTCGCCAACATCGGCAGCCGCTCGGCATTCCTCGTCCTTGAAGAGGCCGCACGTCATGCGTTTTTCGCCGACGAGCGTGAGCGGCTCAGCAAGGATTTCTCCGACGAGAAGGTGGAAGAAACCTACGTCGTCGACCTCCTGGTGGCCCTGCGCCCCTGACCGAATCCGACGGCCGCACGCGACGTGCGTTCGGCATGTCGCTACCGGTGCTCGGGGTTCTCGTAGTCGCGGCGACAGCCGGCGTCCCACGCGGCGCGCTGGTTGCCGTAGGCGGGGATGCCACCGATGTCCTTCAGCGCCCGGGCCAGGTGGAGCTCCGGGCCGCCCGAGCCGGGGTCGAGATACGAGGGGCCCGGGCCCGCCTCGCCGATCCACCCGGCGTCCGCCTGGGGCGGGATCGTGTAGCCCAGGTGCTGCAGGCTGTAGAGGACGTTCATGGCGCAGTGCTTGACGCCGTCCTCGTTGCCGGTGACCAGGCAGCCGCCGACGCGGCCGTAATAGGCGTACTGTCCGGCTTCGTTGAGCAGGCTGGAGCAGGCATAGAGGCGTTCGATCACCTGCTTCATGACGGAGCTGTTGTCGCCCAGCCAGATGGGGCCGGCCAGCACGAGGATGTCGGCCGCCAGGACCTGCTGGTACAGGTCCGGCCAGGCGTCCGTCTGCCAGCCGTGCTCCCTCATGTCGGGCCACACCCCGGTGGCGATGTCGTGGTCCACCGCCCGTACGACGTCGACGTGCACTCCTTGGGCGTCCAGGATGTTGGTGCTGCGTTCGATCAGGCCCTTGGTGTTGCTCGTCTCCGGCGATCGTTTGAGGGTGCAGATGATCAGCAGGGCACGCAGGTCGTCGTACCGCGCCGGCGGTGCGTCGGTGTCAGGCGGCGTAGCGGTCACACGGTCCTCCCAGAGCTCTGCCGCCGACCACCTGCGCACGGCGACTCGTCCACTTCGCCCAGCCTGCGGGCCGACCCTGGCAGCCGCCACCACGACGCCTCCGAACGGCCGCTGCCCTCACTGCACCGCGCCCTCGACAGCGCGGGCGTCTCTGTGATCGCCTATCCCGTCGCCCACCCCGAGAACCTGCGCCTGACCGACCGCCGAGGCACCCTCAGTGACCCGTTCTGACCTGCCGGCCAAGGGAGCGAACGACGCCCGATCCGCCCGGACGGCATCCGGCGACGCCCCGCCGAGCGCGCGCCCGGCACCGATCACGGCCATCCTGGATCCAGCGGCGGGACGGGCGGTCTGGAAGCCCGGCCGGGACGACGACGAGACGGCGGCGCTATGGCGACCGACGTGACAGTGCGGCGTGTGATCCCGCTGCCACCCGAGCAGGTGGCGGCATACGCCATGGACTGGCGTCACGTCGCCGAGTGGACCCAGGGCATCCGCACAGCGGAACTGACCCGGCGGGCCGACAGCGGCGGGTTCGGGAGGGGCGCCGACGTGACCCGCACGGCGCACTTCCTGGGCTGGCTCTGTTTTCACGGGATTCGACAGCGCTTGTTCACGCCGTTGGGCGGCGTCCGACTGGTGCCCTGTTCGATGTTCATGAGGAGCGAAAGCACCCTCGGTGGACAGGCCGTCGGCCGGTGCCCACCCACCTCCCGTCCCGGGTCGAGGGCGCAGAAGATTCTCATTGCTGCGCCGAGGCGCGCTCGCTGCCTGTGAGGTTCAGCTGCGGGTGAGGATTGTGCAGATGTCGGCTTCGGTGCAGGTGCTGGGGTCGGTGTCGGCGGCCCGGTCGGCGAGGGCGAGCAGGGCGGTGCGGGTCTTTCGGAGGTCGGCGAGGCGCTGGTCGATGTCGGCGAGGTGGTGCTGGATGAGGTCGGCGACGTGGGTGCAGGGGGCCTGGCCGCTGTCGCGCAGGTCGAGGATGCCGCGGATCTCCGCGAGGGTGAGTCCGGCGGCCTGGGCATCGCGGATGAACCCGAGTCGGGAGGCGGTCTCGGTCGGGTAGTCGCGGTAGCCGCCGGGGGTGCGCGGTGGCGCGGTGAGCAGGCCGAACTGCTCGTAGAACCGGATGGTCTTGGCGGTCAGGCCGCTGGTGGCCGCGAGGTCGCCGATGCGCATGCTCCCAGGCTAACGCTTGACCTTCCAGTGCGCTGGAAGGTCTACGGTCGGTGACAGCAGACCTGGAAGGGAAGGAACGGCCTGATGCGGATCACGGTGTTGACGGTGCCGGACTGCCCGAATGCACCGGTGGTGCGGGAGCGGATCGAGGCCGCGCTCGCCGGCCGCCCGGTCCCGGTCGAGCTGGTCGAGGTGAGCGACCAGGAGCAGGCCGCGCGGAGGGGCATGACCGGCTCGCCGACCGTCCTGGTCGACGGCATCGACCCGTTCGCGGTGGCGGGGGCCGCGCCGAGTGTGTCATGTCGCCTGTATCGCGGCGCGGACGGCTCCGTCGACGGAGCCCCGAGCGTGGCGGACCTGCGCCGGGCCCTGGACTGGGCGGGCGCTGCGCCCGCCGCCGGGGACGGGCGCAGCGGCGACGTGGACTGGCTGGACCCGGTCGGACGCGGTGGGCGAGGTCGGCTCGCTCCGGCCGAGCGGGGGCTGCGCGCGGTGCAGCAGCAGGTGCTGCGGCATTTCGCCGCCACCGGCCACGCCCCGGAGGCCGGGGTACTGGAGCCCGTTGTGGGCCGGTTCGGGCGTGCTGCCGGCGAGGTGCTGGCCGAGCTGGCCGCGCAGGACTTCCTCACGCTGGACGACGAGGGCCGGATCCGGGCCGCCTACCCGTTCTCGGCGGTGCCGACCGCGCACCGCGTCACGGTCGCGGGCGGGACCCAGGTGTGGTCGATGTGCGCGATCGACGCGCTGGGCATCCCCGCCATGCTGGCCCAGGACGCGGTGATCACCTCCGCCGACCCGGTCACCGGCGAACCGGTCGCCGTCACCACGACCGGCGGACGGACGCGGTGGCAGCCGGAAAGCGCGGTGGTGTTCGTGGGTCGCCGCTGCTGCGCGGGACCGGCCGCCGACGTGTGCTGCGACGCGCTGAACTTCTTCACTGGCAGCGCCACCGCCCAACGGTGGGCCGCCGAGCACCCGGACGTCGTCGGCCAGATCCTGGACCGGGCCGACGCCGAGCAGCTTGGTGCGCAGATCTTCGGCCACCTGCTCGCCGACGACTGCTGCCCTCCCGCCCGAGCCAGGACCGCATCATGAAGCCCCCGCCAAAGCGCCCAACCGGGCCGGCGACCACCCGGACCACAGCTGCGGCCATCGCCAGGACGGACGCGGTGGCCGCCCTGGTCGTGTGCTGCGCCGGGCCAGGGCTGCTCGCCGCCGGGGTGCTGGGCGCGATCGGGGCCCTGCTCTCGAATCCCTGGATGATCGCCGCCGCGCTGCTGCTCGCCGCCGGCACGGTTGCCTGGCGGCTCCGCCGCCACCGGGCCTGCGATCGCAAGAACCACCCTCGACCCGGAGACCGGTGACGTCGGGCCTCGCGTTCCCGATCGTGGTCAGGCCGGCGAGGCAGTGGTGTCGGCGACGGCGAGGGCTTCCTCGCGGGTCGGATAGCCGCGGATGTCGATGATCAGTCCGTCGGCGAGGCGGAAGGTCTGGAACACCTGGTCGGGCCGCTCGCCGTCCGACCCCTGCCCGGGGCCGGTCAGGGCCAGGCCCAGGACGACGGGGCGCTCGCGCACCAAAGTCTCGGTCACCTGCGCGCGCACCCCGGCCGCCTGGGCGCGGCCGTACCAGGCCAGCACGTCGCCGCGGGAGTGGCAGGTCTGTGGCGTCTCGTCCTCGCCGCCCCAGCGCACCCACGGGTCCAACAGCGACGCGAACAGCACGGGGTCCCCCGCGGTGAACGCGGCACGCAACCGGGTGGCGACCTCGTGCGGTTCAGGCATCGTATGTTCTCCTTCTCCGCGGTCAGGCTGTCGCGGCCAGGGCCTGCTCCCGGGTGCGGTACTGGCGCATCCGCACGATCCTTCCCGCGCGCACCGTCACCAGCGTGGCCCGCGCAGCGTCGTCAGGACAGACCCGCTCCTGCGGTCGGGCCTGTCGAATCCCGTGAACAGTTCGAATCTCTGGTGTCCTACCACTGCTGCCCAAAGCCGTGAACAAGTGCTGTCCGTTCTCGTGAACAGAGCCAACGTCGAACTGGCCGGGTGGATCGACGAGGGCCGTGCCTTCGCGGCGAGTCTGCCACCCAAGTGACGGCGCCCGTCGATCCGTGCTGCGCGGTGTCACGCGGCCAGGACTCGGTATCGCTTCCCTGCAAGCGGGCGGTTCGGCGACTGCGCGAAGCAGAACCCGGGCATCCGTGAAATCGGCCGGGCTGTACGGTGTTTGGGTATCACACGGCGGCCGACCGGCCGATTGATGCCAAGGCCACGGTCACGGTGTTGCTCAGCGTTTTCGCATCGGCGCCCGCGCGTGAGCGCAGGTTGACGCCGTAGGCGAGCAGGGCAAGCAGGTCGGCCGCCGCGCCCGGATCGGTGCCGTCGGCCAACTGCCCCTCGGTCTGGGCCGTGACGAGTGCCGTGTACATCGCCTCTCGCAGCTCCCCGTGGTGCTGGTCGAGGATGGCACGTACGCGAGCGTCGCCGTTCTCCACACCGGCGTGCGCGTTGGAGACCAGGCAGCCCCAGCGGGCGTACTCGCCCGAACACCGGGCGTTGATCAGGCCGTCGAAGAACTCCGCGATGGCGGGCAGTCCCCGTTCGTCCTCCGCGAGCCGGCGGAACATCGGCTGGGACCGCTGTTCGAGATAGCGGCGCAGTGCGGCGAGGTGGAGCTCCTGCTTTCCGCCGAACGTTGCGTACAGGCTGGAGCGGTTGAGGCCGGTCGCGGCCACGATGTCCTGGACACCGGTTGTGGCCACGCCCTGCTGCCAGAACAGCCGCACCACCGTGTCCAGGGCCGCGTCCGGATCGAAGTGCTTGATGTCTGGCATGTGCCTCACCCGCCATCTTGAAATGATGATTCCAAGATACTCCGCACGGGCCGCTACGCCCGGCCGCATTTCTCCTGGCGCGCAGACATATCCTGGCGTTATCTTGGAACGACCGTTTCAAGTTTGGAGCGGGGCGTCAGCCTCGCACCGCCCATCAATCGGGAGGAAGGGCACACCATGACCAGCCTCAACGCCGAACTGCGCGCCTTCTACGAATCCCGCCAGCAGCACATCCCCGCCGAGGTACGGCAGGTCATGCAGCGGGCCGGCCGGGAACTGGCCGACTCCGAGCCGGCCGACCGCGCCCTCACCGTCGGTGACCAGGCCCCCCTCTTCCGCCTGCCCTCCGCGACCGGACAGACGGTGGCGCTGGACGACCTGCTCGCCGAGGGGCCGGTGGTACTGACCTTCTACCGCGGCGCCTGGTGCCCCTACTGCAACATCGCCCTGCGCGGCCTGCAGCAGCGCCACACCGACATCACCGCACGCGGCGCACGCCTCGTCGCCGTCTCGCCCCAGATCCCCGACGAGTCCCTGTCCCTCACCGAGAAGCACAGCCTGGCCTTCGACGTCCTCAGTGATGTCGGCTCCGACACGGCCAAGCAGTACGGCCTCGCCTTCGACCTGCCCGACGACCTCGCCACTGTCTACGACAAGCTCGGCTTCGACCTGCAGCGCGTGAACGACGGCCACCCGCGCACCCTGCCGCTGCCCGCCACTTACGTCATCGACCGCGATGGCGTCATCCGCTGGGCCTTCGTCAACACCGACTACACCACCCGCGCCGAACCGTCCGACATCATCGCTGCCCTGGACGCACTGAGCTGAGGCACAGTAAAGGTGCGGTTCGCTGTCCGAACCCCAGGCGGACAGCAAGGGCGGGTCATCGTCCACCATCGGACAGCAGGCGATGACTTGCACCGCGCAGTGGGTAATCGCGCATCCGACAAGCTGCCGTCAACAGCGAGCGCTTGGATGTCTCGCGCCGCCCTCAGCCGCTGCGAGTGGCCCACACTTCGGCGAAGGCACCCCGGTCCACCTGCTCGATCGTGAACCCGGCACCAGCGACAACGCGAGCAAAGTCTTCCGGATCCCAGACGGAGTACCAACGCCTGCCGTCGGGCTCGTCGAGCCAGCCCGTTTGCCCTTCGGACTTCAGGCACACGTACAGCCTGCCACCCCGTCGCAACAGCCGAGCGAACTGGTCCAAGACGACCACGGTCTCGTCCCTGAGGAGATGAACGAGGGACGCGGACGCCCAGATCCCGTCGAACATACCGGCGGGATACCGGCTCCCGATCCCGCGGAGATCACCCTCGGTGGTCGGCGCATGGGCATTGGCCATCGCGACGAACGCAGGATTGAGATCGATGCCGCGGGCGACGTGCCCGTGCTCGACGAACCGAGCCAGATCGCGCCCCGGACCGCACCCAGCATCCAGGATCAGCGACGGCGCCGGGAGCCAGCCCGCGAACCGCTCGACCGGTCGGCCATCTTCGCGATGTGCGCGGCCTCATAGTCAGCCGCGTGCTCCGTGTAAACGGCGACGGACTGAGCGGCCGGATCGAGCATCCGGTCCTTGTCCCGCGACGTCATGGTCCTCCGATCCCCACCAGCAAGCCGCCTTCCCCAGCGGCTGACCTCCGCCGATCACATACTGCCGGCTTCGCTGGTCCGGCAGCTGCGCACGACCGCAGTCGCTTGAGCGGGATCGGGACCCTGAGTGGTTCCGGGGGCAGCCGCTCCCCCCTTCTCCAAGTGCTCCTGCAATGGCGCCCTTCCGGCCAGCTCGCGCTTCCAGGCATCTCCTGCCTTTCAGCCACCCGGAGGAGCGCTCGCACCTCCGAGCCGACAGCGTGCGCATAGCGTGCCCATAAGACCGGTAAACCACGGTCAACAGCGGTGCGATCACGCGCCCTCGCACTCCACGCCAGAGCGCACAAGCCCAGGTCAGACTCTGTCCAACTCCCCAAGCGCCGTCGCTTCCCAAGCTGATGGCTCGGTGCCTGCCTTGACTCGATCGGTAGGCGCTGATCGGCTTGACCCATGGCCGTGGACCCGAGCGAGTACGACAAGGCAATGCCGATCGTGGCAGCCCACCTCGCAAAGATCGAGCGGGCGGTTACCCGGACCCGCGCCTCACATGCGGGACAGCCGTTCGCAGCGGTCCATCAGGCATTGGCCGAAGCGCTGCAAGACGAGGGCGCCCAACGCGTCGTGGCCCAGGTCGTTGAGGAGTTGGCGCGCCAGATCTCTGGGGCAGTTACCGGCCCCTCAGGAACTGTGGGGTGAGTGTCCAACTGCGTGACAACGCCCGCGCACAGCGGTGGACACCCACGGATGCACATGGACCGTCGCCGCAGGTGAGCAGTGCCCTGGCCCAAGGTCGAGCGCCTGCTCAAGTCACTTCGGGGCGAAGAGGCCGCACGTCCAAAGCCCGGCACCCGACCTGAGCCAGGAAGATGCAGCTCACGGGGTGATCCCGGGCAGGCCAAGGGGCATTGGGCGCGGTCGGGATTCGACCCTACAGTTCCGGAACATGCATCAACTGAGGAAGCTCAGCCGTACCTGACGGTTGGGATTATCCCTGTTCGTATCCGCCAACCTCCGTTGAGGCAACCCCGCTGCCACCGGCACGCCCGGCGGCAGCGGCCAACCTGTCGAGGATTGCCCGCTGCCTCTCCTGCCGTGTGGTGCGCAGGGGCGGGCGTGGTGCAGGGCCCGCCCCTGCGTTCGTCCGCGCCGGCAGGTCAGGGCAGGTGCCACACCTGGGTGGACAGCCCGTTGCAGTCGTAGAGCTGGACCTTGCTGAAGTCAGCCGTGGCGTTCTTGTCGATGTCGAGGCACTTGCCGGTGGTGCCCGGACCCGTGACGGCGGCCGCCGTGCGAACGGTGATGTCGCTCCAGGACGTGGTAGTGCCGCAGTCGCGCAGTGCGACGGAACCGTGGGAGAAGGCGCAGCCGCTCAGGCTGGGGCAGGCGGGGTTGCTCCAGGAGCCGGACGGCGCTCCCTGGACGGAGACGACGCAGCCGGAAAGAACCGCACAGCACATCCGTGGACCTACCTGACCGAGCACGTGGTACGCCCAGGGCGCGCCCCGTTGTGCGTGCGGTCGACCGACGTACTGTTTGCCTGACCAACGTTGTCAAAGGGGTGGGGATGCCTGAGTTCCAGGGCGAGTTGGTGCGTGCGCTGCCCGGCACGTTGCGGAGGCACTCGGCCCGGCTGGGAGGCAAGACCGCCTACCGCGATGCCCGTCGGTCCGTCACCTACCGGGAGCTCGAAGAACGCACGGGCCGGCTGGCCGGGCATCTCGCACGGCTCGGGGTTCGGCGCGGGGACCGCGTCGCCCTCGCCCTCGGCAATCGCGTGGAGCTGGTGGAGGCATGTCTCGGCGTCCTTCGCGCCGCGGCGGTAGGCGTGATGCTCAACCCCGGTGCTTCCGACGCGGAGTTGGCCCACTTCCTTGACGACAGCGGCGCGACCGTCGTCCTCACCGAGGAGGAACTGCTGCCACGCGTCACCCCGCTGGCATCCACCCGGCCCGGGACGCGAGTGGTCGCCGTCGGCCAGGGCGGCGTGCCGCACCATGCGCTCGGGTTCGAGGACCTGGTCGGCACGGATCCGGGCCGCCCACCCCGCGACGACCTCGGCCTCGACGACCCCGCCTGGATCCTGTACACCTCGGGCACCACCGGGGAGAGCAAGGGCGTCGTCTCCACACAGCGCTCCGCGCTCTGGTCGGTGGCGGCGGCCTACGTGCCGGCATACGGGCTGGCGGAGAGTGACCGGCTGCTGTGGCCCCTGCCGATGTTCCACTGCTACGCCCACTCGCTGTGCCTGCTCGGGGTGGTCTCGGTCGGTGCCAGCGCCTATCTGCTGGAGCGGGGCGGGAACGTCACCGAGGCGCTCACCACCGAGCCGTTCACCATGGTGGCCGGGGTCCCGGCCACCTACCGTCTGTTGCTGGACTCGCTGCGACGGACACCGGCCGCCGTGCCCTCCTCCCTGCGGGTGTGCGTCACAGCGGGCGCACCCTGTCCTCCCGAGCTGAAGGCCGAGGTCGCCGGCGTACTCGCCGCCCCGCTGCTCGACGGCTACGGCTCCACCGAGACCTGCGGCAAGATCGCCGTCAACCGGCTCGACGGGCCCCGCGACGACGACTCCAGCGGTCCTCCGCTGGAGGGGCTCACCGTCCGGCTGGCCGACCCGCACACCAGTGCCGAGCTCGGCGACGGGGACGAGGGGGAGATCTGGGTCCGCGGTCCCAGCCTGATGACCGGCTACCACAACCGTCCCGACGCCACGGCCGAGGTGTTCACCGACGGCTGGTACCGCACCGGAGACCTCGGCCGACGCCTGCCGCACGGCTCTCTCCGCGTCACCGGCCGGGTCAAGGAGCTGATCATCCGGGGCGGTCAGAACGTCAACCCGTCCGAGGTGGAGCAGGCGTTGCTCCTCTGCCCGGACATCACTGACGCTGCCGTGGTCGGCAGACCGCACGACGTCCTGGGCGAGGTACCGGTCGCCTTCGTCGTCCCGGGACCCGATGGCATCGACACGGCGCGGGCGCTCGAGGTCTGCCGGGAGCGGCTGTCCGGGTTCAAGGTGCCGGACGAGGTCTACGAGACCGAGTCCGTACCCCGCACCCCCTCCGGCAAGATCGTCCGGGCGGCGCTCGCCGAGCAGCTGGCGCAGCGGCTCGCGGCGGAGCGGCAGACCGCCTCGGCCGAACTCCGCGCGCGGCTGTCGGCGGTGCCCGACGCCGTCCTCGACCTGGTGCTCGAGCACACGGCGCGGACAGCCGACGTGCCCGCGCAGGACCTGGATCCCGACCGGCCGTTCACCGCGCTCGGGCTCACCTCGCTCGGCGGTGTGCTGCTGCGCGACCGGCTGGGCACCGCGGCCGGTCTCGATCTGCCCGCGACGCTCGTGTTCGACCACCCCACACCCGCCGCCGTGGCACGACTCGTGCACGACGCGCTGCGCGGCGAACACCGCGCCGTGGCGACCGGCACGTCCAGCGGCGGAACGGGCACCGAGCCCGGGGAGCCGATCGCCGTCGTATCCATGGCCTGCAGATATCCGGGCGGCGTGGAGTCCCCGGAGGATCTGTGGCGGCTACTCGCGGACGGCATCGACGCGACCTCCGACTTCCCCGCGGACCGCGGCTGGGACGTGGCCGGGCTGTACGACCCCGATCCCGACAGTCCCGGCACCTCCGTCACCCGCCGGGGCGGCTTCCTGCACCGGGCCGCCGAATTCGACGCCGCGTTCTTCGGCATGTCGCCCCGTGAGGCACTGGCCACCGATCCTCAGCAGCGGTTGCTGCTGGAGACCGGCTGGGAGCTCCTGGAGCGGGCGGGCCTCGACCCGTCGGGGCTGCGCGACAGCGACACCGGTGTGTTCGTCGGTGTCATGCACAGCGACTACGCGGGGCGTCTGCTGCACCAGGCGGGGCACGAGCTGGAGGCCCATCTCGCCCTCGGATCGGCGGGCAGCGTGGCCTCCGGCCGGATCGCGTACACCCTGGGCCTGCGCGGGCCGGCCGTGACCGTGGACACGGCGTGCTCGTCCTCGCTGGTGGCGATCCACTCGGCCGCGCGGGCCCTGCGCGGCGGCGAGTGTTCGCTGGCCGTCGCCGGCGGGGTGACCGTGATGGCCACGCCCGCGCCGTTCCTGGCGTTCAGCAGGTTGCGCGGACTGGCCCCGGACGGCCGGTGCAAGCCGTTCTCCGCGGCAGCGGACGGCACCGCCTGGGGCGAGGGCGTCGGCCTGGTACTGCTGGAGCGGCTGTCCGACGCACGGCGCAACGGGCATCCCGTGCTGGCCGTCCTGCGCGGTTCGGCTGTCAACTCCGACGGCGCCTCCAACGGTCTGACCGCGCCCAACGGGCCCGCTCAGCAACGGGTGATCCGGGCGGCACTCGCCGACGCGGGGCTGTCCCCGGCGGATGTCGACGCCGTCGAGGCCCACGGCACCGGCACCGCGCTCGGGGACCCGATCGAGGCACAGGCGCTGCTGGCCGCATACGGTCCGGACCGGCCCGCCCAACGCCCCCTGTGGCTGGGCTCGTTGAAGTCCAACCTCGGTCACACGCAGGCCGCGGCCGGAGTCGGCGGCGTCATCAAGACGGTCCTGGCGATGCGGCACGGCATCCTCCCGCGCACCCTGCACGCAGACGAGCCGTCGCCCCGGGTGGACTGGTCGTCGGGCAGCGTACGGCTGCTGACCGGACAGGAGGAGTGGCGGCCGGAGGCCGGGCGTCCCCGCCGGGCCGCCGTGTCGGCGTTCGGGATCGGCGGAACCAATGCGCACGTGATCCTGGAGGAGCCCGAGCCGGCGCGGGCCGCCGTGCAGACGCGCCGTGGCCGGGCGGCCACACCTCCGCTGCTGCTTTCCGGCGCGAGCCCGGCCGCCTTGCGCGCTCAGGCCGAACGGACCGCCGCCGCCCTGCGCGAGCGTCCCGGACTCGACCCGCTCGACGTGGCGTTCACCCACGCCACCGCCCGGGCCGCACTCCCCCACCGGTCCGCGCTCGCCGCCGACGACCGCGCGAGCCTGCTGAGTGCCCTGGACGCCCTGGCCGAGTCAGCCGGGCCGCACGCGGGCGCCGCCGGCCGACTCACCCTGCTGTTCACCGGCCAGGGTGCCCAACACACGGGTATGGGCCGGGAGTTGTACGTGGCCTTCCCGGTCTTCGCCGCCGCCTTCGACGCCCTGTGCGAGCGCTTCGACGCCCATCTGGACCGCCCGCTGCGCCCGGTGCTCTGGGAAGCCGACGAGGGCCGCTTGCTGGATCGTACGGACTTCGCCCAGGCCGCGCTGTTCGTCTTCGAAGTGGCCGCGTTCCGGCTGCTGGAGTCCTGGGGTGTGCGGCCGGACTTCCTGGCCGGGCACTCCGTCGGCGAACTGGCCGCGGCTCACGCGGCGGGCATCTTGTCCGAGCAGGACGCCGTGCACCTGGTCGCCGCCCGGGGACGGTTGATGCGGGAGCTGCCCGGGGGCGGCGCAATGGTGGCGCTGGACGCCACCGAGGCGGAGGTGGCACGCAGGCTCACCGACGGCGTCGGGATCGCGGCCGTGAACGGCCCGCGCGCGGTCGTCGTCTCCGGCGCAGAAGAGCCCGTCCTCGCGCTCGCGCATGAGTTCGCCGCGTGCGGACGCCGTACCACCCGACTTCGGGTCAGCCACGCCTTCCACTCCGCGCTGATGGAGCCCATGCTCGCCGAATTCGGCCGTGTCGCAGGAGAGTTGACCTACCACACGCCTCGCATACCGGTGCTCTCGGGCCTGACCGGCCGACCGGCTACCACCGATGAGCTGCTCTGCGCCCACTACTGGGTACGGCACGCCCGGGAATCCGTGCGCTTCGGGGACACCGTGCGGTGGCTGGCGGACGAGGGCCGGGTGACGGCCTTCGCCGAGATCGGTCCGGATACACAGCTCACGGCCCAGACCATGACGAACCTCGCCGGCTCCGGCGACGGCCTCCTGTGCACGGCCATCGCCCGCCGCCCCGCCGCCGGGCCCGAGCCGCGGACGCTGTTCGCCGCGCTGGGCCGGCTCCATGTTCACGGCCTGCCGGTGGACTGGCGGCGCGTGTACGCGGACAGCGGCGCCCGCCACGTCGCCCTGCCGACCTACCCCTTCCAACGGCAGCGCTACTGGCTGCCCGGCACCACCACCGACGCCGGCGCCGCTCACGGCCACCCGGTGCTCACCCAGTCGACCACCGTGCCGGGCACGGACCGCCTGCTGTGCGGTGGGCTGCTGTCCGGTGCGGCCCAGCCGTGGCTGCGTGACCATGTCGTCGCCGGACACACTCTCGTGCCCGGCGCCGCGTTCGCGGACATGGTGCTGCAAGCAGGCGACGCGTGCGGTCTCGACGTACTGGAGGACCTCGTCCTCCTGGCCCCGCTGCCGCTGCCCGCCGCCGACCGGGACCGGATCCAGGTCCAGGTGGTCGTGGGAGAACCGGACGGCACCGGTCGCCGTACCGCTGACGTGTACAGTCGGCCTGAGGACTCCGGCGCACTCGGCGCCTGGACCCACCACGCGAGCGGGCGGCTCGGCCCCGCCGTCGAGACCCGGGACCAAGCGGCGGCCGCGCCGGCCGCATGGCCGCCGCCGGACGCCACGGCCGTCGATCTCACCGGCGCCTACGAGCGGCTGGCCGCCGCCGGCCATGCGTACGGGCCGACGTTCCGGGGCGTCAAGGCCCTCTGGCGGCGCGGCGAGGAACTGTTCGCCGAGGTCGGCCCGGTGCCGGGGGCGGAGGCCCGGCGCCACGCCATCCATCCGGCGCTGCTCGACGCCGCCCTGCACGCCGCGCTGCTCATCGACCCGCCCGACGGCCAGGTCCGGATGCCGTTCGCCTGGCGAGGGATGGCGTTGTACGCCGGCGGGGCCACGGAGTTGCGCGTACGGATCAGGACGGCCGGTCCCGACACGGTCGGCGTGGACCTCGCCACACCCTCCGGTGCGCCGGTTGCCCTTCTGGAATCGCTGACCACGCGCCCGGTCCCGCACACGGGCGCCGCACCGGTCAGAGACCTGTACCGGCTGCGCTGGACGGGTCTGCCGGTCCCGGCGCAAGCAACCCGCCTGTCGGTGACGGACCCCGACGACCTGGGCCTGGCCGGGGTGCTCTCACCGGAGGGTGTGGCGGGCACGGGGGCGGCGTCCCGCGCCGAGGACGTACCGGAGGTCGGCGTGGCGGCCCGGGCGGCAGACGAACCGGATGTCGTCGTAGCCTCCCTGTCCACCGGCGCCCCCGAGGGCGAGGACCCCGCCGCCGCTGCGCAGGCGCTCGCGCTGCGGGCCTTGGAACTGGCGCGGACGCGACTCACCGGCTCCGGACGGCTGGTAGTGGTGACGCGGGGTGCCGCCGACGAGGCACCGGACCTGCCCGCGGCCACGGTCTGGGGACTGCTGCGGACCGCACAGGCGGAGTATCCCGGGCGCCTCACACTCGTGGACGTGAACGGCAGCCCCGAGTCGCTGCGGCTGGTGCCCGCTGCCGTGGCCACGGGCGAACCGCAACTGTCCATCCGTGAGGGCCGTTTCGGCGTCCCGCGGCTGACGGCCGCCGACCCGCCCGCAGCCGGGGCGTCGTTCGGCCGGGGCGCCGTCCTGATCACCGGGGGCACCGGGTCCCTGGGCGCACTGCTGGCCCGGCACCTGGTCGGCCGGCACGGGGTGCGGCGTCTGCTGCTCGTCAGCAGGCGTGGACCGGGGGCGCCCGGTGCGCCGGCCCTGCGGGCCGAACTGGAGCGGACGGGCGCACAGGTGGACCTGGTGGCCTGCGACACCGCCGAGCGCACCCAACTGAAGGAGCTGATCAAGGAGTTCGGGCCCGACCTCACCGCCGTGGTGCACACGGCCGGAGTCCTGGACGACGGTGTGCTGGAGGCGCTGACGCCCGAACGACTGGCCGCCGTCCTGAGGCCGAAGGTCGACGCGGCCTGGCACCTCCACGAGCTGACGAAGGACCTGCCCCTGACGCACTTCGTCCTGTTCTCCTCGGCAGCCGGTCTGCTGGGCAACCCAGGCCAGGCCAACTACGCCGCGGCGAACTCCTTCCTGGACGCGCTCGCCGCGCACCGCGCCGCGCTCGGCCTGCCCGCCCTGTCGCTGCTCTGGGGACCGTGGGCCGACGCGGACGGCATGGCGGCCCGCACCGGCCGGGTCCACGGCGGTGCGGTACGCCCGGTCTCCCCGGAACAGGCCCTGGCGTTCTTCGACGCCGCGCTGGCCGGCGCCGAGCCGGTTCTGGCGCCGCTGCCGCTGGACCGTACGCCCGGAGCGCTCGCCGCCGGAACACCCGTACCACCGCCGCTGCGCGGGCTACTGCGTCCGGCCCGGCCCACGGCGTCGTCCGATCCGGCCGGGGACGACGCCCCGGGCGGAACCGAGGGCGCCTGGCGTGACCGGCTGGCTGGTCTGCCCGTCTCCGAGCGGATGACGACGCTTCAGGAGCTGATCCGCGCCGAGGCCGCCGTGGTGCTCGGTCACACGGACGCGAGCGCCGTCGACCGCGGCTTTCTCGAACTAGGCCTCGACTCGCTGATGAGCGTGCTGCTGCGCAACCGGGTGAGCCTGCTGGCCGGGGTGCCACTGGCGGCCACCGTCGTGTACGACAGGCCGAGCGTGGAGGAGCTCGCCGCCCATGTGTACGAGGAGTTGAGCGATGCCCTCCCCGAACGGGCGCCGGACGGGCCGGACAGGGACGTGCCCGCCGCGGCACAGCCCATCGGCGGCCCCGCCTCCTCGCCGCTCGTTGCGCCTCCGGCACCGGCTGTGGCGAGTGCAGCCACTTCACAGGCCCCGCGCCCATTCCCCTCGCCCGCCCGGCGCGCTACGCGCGACCCTCGCGCCGGTCAGTCCCTGCCGACCCTCTACCGGAAGGTCTGCGAGACGGGCGAGGTGGTCTCGGCCATGCACCTGCTGGTGACCGCCTCCCTCGGTGCGCCCTCCTTCGGCAGCGACGACGCCGGCCGGCACGAGCTGCCGCCGCTGCGCCCGGCCACCGGCGCGGGCGGCCCGGCGCTCGTCTGTGTCCCGGGCTTCGCCCCCAACCTGGGGCGGCCCTGGCACGCGGGGCTCGCCGCCTGCTTCGACGGTGAGCGGGACGTGTTCGAGCTGCGGCACCCCGGTGTCGACGACGGGGACGCCGTGGCCAGGGATCTGGAGACACTGGCCGGGCTGCACGCGGCCACGGTGCGGCGTCACCTTGGCGGCCGCCCGTACGTCGTCGTGGGCCACTCCATGGGCGGTACGGTGGCGCACGCGGTCACCGAACGGCTGGCGGCCGACGGCGATCCGCCGGCCGGGCTTGTTCTGGTGGACACCTACCACATCACGCCGGCCCGGGAAGCCGAACCCTGGTTGCTGGCCCTGCCCGCGCGGATGCCTCTGGCCATGGGCGAGCGGTTCGACGGCGCGGTGGACGACCTGACGCTGCTGTCGCTGGGCGCGTACACCCGGATGTTCCGCGGCTGGCGGCCACAGCCGACGGGCGTGCCCATCCTGTTCGTACGGGCCACACAGCCGTTGCCGGACATGCCGGAGCGGTGGCGGTCCGTCTGGCCGGGTGCCCATGACACGGCGGACGTCCCCGGCAGCCATCTGAGCATGCTCGAGGAAGACGCGCGCACGACGGCCGCGGCGGTACGCGACTGGATCGGAGCACTCGGCTCGACGGCCGACTGACTGACGCCTGCCGCGATGCCGCCGTGTTACGTCCCCGCAGCCCGGCGCACCGCCCGTACTGCCGCCGCTCGAGCCGGAGGCGGCCGAGGCTGTGGCGCCCTGCCGCCCGCCCGTGGCGTCACGCCCGTTGACGGCGGAGGAGGCAGAGAAGACCGCCCGCGTGTTCAAGACGCTGAGCGATCCGGTGCGGCTGCGGTTGTTCTCAGCGGTGGCGTCGCACGAGTGACCGCCTCGAAACTACCCGAGGAACGACAGACGCACCTGACGGTTGGCATTGTCCCGGTTCGTATCCGCCAACCTCCGTTGAGGCAACCCTCAGCGTAGTGACCGATCCCGTAATCCGGCACGCGTCGTGGCTGACGTTCGCCTGATGGCTGTCGCATCATCGGGGTCGGCAACGCGCCGCTACGGCAGTGCCAGGGCTACACAGTGTCGGTCGCTGCGGCGCTCGGGGCCTGCGTGCCCATGCTGCCGAACCGAACGCCCTTGGCCTCCTTACCGACAGCGCTCAGCACGATGACCATGGCCAAGGCGGGAGCTACGGTCCACGCCATCGCCGCCGGATAACCGTGATGCCCGGCGAGTGACTCCTGGACCGGCAGGTTGAGGGCCGCGATCAGGTTGCCGAGCTGGTAGGTGACGCCCGGGTAGAAGCCCCGGATCGCATCCGGGCTCACCTCGGTCAGGTGCGCCGGGATGACGCCCCAGGCTCCCTGTACACACACCTGCATCAGGAAGGAAGAGACCATCAGCCAGCCCACAGTGGTGGACAGCACGAAGAAGGGCACCACGACCAGCCCCGCAGCCGCGGCGATCATGATCGTACGACGGCGGCCCAGCCTCTCGGAGTAGGCGCCGAGCAGCACGCCTCCGATGATGGCCCCGAGGTTGTAGACCACAGCGATGGCGATCGACGTGTCCGCGGTCAGCCCCAGACCCTTCTTCACGAAGGTCGGGTAGATGTCCTGGGTGCCGTGCGACATCCAGTTGAAGGCGGTCATCAGCGCCACCAGGTACACGAAGCGCCGCAGCACCGTCGGGTTCTTGAACACCTGGTAGGCGGGGGTGCGGTTGAGCCGGACGCTCTTCTCCCACACCTCGCTCTCCCCCACCCGGGTGCGCACCCACAGCGCGACCAGCGCGGGCACCAGGCTGAAAGCGAACAGCCCACGCCACCCGAAGGCAGGCTCGATGACGAAGAATGCCACCGCGGCGAGGAGGTAGCCCAACGAGTAGCCGCTCTGCAGCAAGCCCGACCAGAAGCCGCGCCTGGCAGCGGGGATCTTCTCCATGGCCAGCGCCGCGCCCAGGCCCCACTCGCCGCCCATTCCAATGCCGTACAGCAGGCGCAGCACCAGCAGCACGGTGTAGTTCGGCGCGAAGGCGCAGGCGAACCCGACCACCGAGTAGAAGAGCACGTCGGTCATGAGCGGGAGACGGCGACCCCGGCGGTCCGCCCACACACCGAAAAGCAAGGCACCGACCGGCCGCATGACCAAGGTGGCAGTCGTGAGGAAGGCCATGTCGGTGAGGGAGACATGGAAGTCGTCGGCTATCTCGCTGTAGACGAGTACCACCAGGAAGTAGTCGAAGGCGTCCATCGCCCAGCCCAAGTAGGCGGCGACGAAGGCATTGCGCTGGTCCTTGGTGAGACCCGCTGCCTGCTCTCGGACGGTCCTCAGCATGCCGGCCCTCCCACGGTCCGCAGGTGAAGGTTGGGTTCGATCAGCCAAGCGGACATCGCAAGGGCAAGCAAAGTCCGGGCTCACAATTACACAGAACCGCCGCCCAGTTCACAGACCGCCCTCCGGCGTGGCAGAAGGTCACTCGCCTGTGGGTGGACCCAAACGCGCCCTACGAGTGGGTGATGCCGGAGGATGAGATGGTCACCGCGGGCGCGAGAAGCCGACTCTTCAGCAGACGCGTCGCAAGGGCCCGTCGGCATTCACCATTCGAAGGTCTTCCACTCCTGTTGAGGGACGCGGCCTTCGAGCGGTCGTCTCGCATTCCAGGGCGGATTCCGGCACCCGCTCGGTGAGCATCTGCCGAACCAGCCCTCGGCCGTGCCCCTACACCTCCCCAGGGGCAAGGGCACGTTTCGGTATCCCCGGGCACACCCCCAGGTCATGCCGACCGGACGGTACTAGCCTCTGCGCACAACTTCCCCGTCCGGACACAGAGACCCCGGAGTCCGGTCCACCCAGCCGAACAGTGCTCGTGCCCGCCGCACCGCAGGGCGTGCACTGTCCGCACCCACCGCACCGGGCCCCGAGCCCGACCCCAGGAGCCGCCGCATGATTGTGCTGGTGGCCACCCCGGCACTGATCCGGGACTTCTCTCCACAGCTCGGCCGAGCCACCGCGATGGGCTACTGGACCATGGGCCCGGTCATCGGGAGCCCGGTCGTCACCGTCGTCACCAGCAGCACCCTCCCCGGCGCATCCGCACCCCCGGTTCACCGCATGGGCGGCCGGGAAGATCACGGTTCCGGGCCGTCCCACGCTCGACTGTGCCCTCGCCCGACGCGGTGAACGTGGCCCTCTCCTGCGCCCATGACACCGTTGCGGTCCCCTGTCTCGGCCCCCTCGGCTTGCCCCCGTGGCCGTCAAAGGGCGTTACGGGTTCTGCGGGACGGGTTCCTGCTGCGCAGCGAGGCACAGCTCGTCCCGGGCCGGCCCCAGCCCCAGTCACCGGCCCTGCAGGCTTCGGACGGCGCGCTCGATCTCGGCAACCCGGACGGCGAGCCCGGCGGCGTCGGCGTCCGCGCAGCGACGCAGCAGCACTTCGGTTCTGTTGAGCAGCTCAGCGGCCTGCCCGAGGCGGTCTTCGGACGGTGCCGAGTCGGTCCACAGCCGCCGCAGTTCCCCTGCCTGCTGGGCGAGACGGCGGTTCTTGCGGTGGAGTTCCAGGAAGACATCGACCTTCGTGCGCAACACCCAGGGGTCGATGGGTTTGGTCAGGAAGTCGGCGACGCCGATCGCGTATCCCCGGTAGGCGAAGTCGGAGTCGGCATCGGTTCCCGTCAGCAGGATGATGGGGACGTCCTTGGTCTGGTCGAGGCGCTTGATGTTCGCTGCGGTCTCAAAGCCGTCCATGCCTGGCATCAGGACATCGAGCAGGACGACGGCGAAGTTCTGCCGCAGCATCGCCTTCAACGCTTCTTCGCCGGAGCGGGCCCGCGTGATCTGCTGGTCGAGCGGGCCCAGGACGGCCTCCAGCGCGACCAGGTTCTCCTCCATGTCGTCGACGATCAGGATGCCGCCTTTGTCGGACGCGCCGGAGCTCATGCCGTCCCCTGTTCCGATGAGCCTGTGCCCTTGCCTCCTGATGAGCCTGTGTCCTCGCCATTGCCGGCGGTGTCTGCACTCCCGCCGTCCGTCTCCGTCCCTTCCTCGGTGGTGTCCGCCCGGCCGGCCGGATCGAGCAGGCCGCAGATGGAGGACAGCAGATCGTCGACGTCCACGGGCTTGGGTACGTAGTCGTCGGCACCGCTGTCCAGCGCCTTCTCGCGGTCGCCCGGCATGGCCTTGGCGGTCAGCGCGATGATGGGGAGTGAGGCGAGGCGTGGTGTGTTCCTGATGGCCCGGATGGTCTCGTAGCCGTCCATCTCCGGCATCATCACGTCCATCAGGACCAGCGACACGTCAGGGTTGCTTTGCAGGGTCTCCAGGCCTTCCCGGCCGTTCTCCGCGTACTTGACCGTCATGCCGACGCGGCCCAGCACATGGGTGAGCGCGAAGACGTTACGGATGTCGTCGTCGACGATGAGGATGCAGCGCCCGGCCAGCACGCGGCGGGCCCGTCCGGACTGCCAGTCGTCCAGCCGCGTGAGCTGCGGCCAGCCGTCGTCGTGGCCCTCGGGGCTGTGCCGGCGTGCGGCTCTGACAAGGTCCTCCCTGCCGCCGAACACGCTGCTCTGCGCGTCATCGGTGGAGTCCGGCAGGGCCCCGTCCGGCATGGGGGGTGCGGTCGGTACGACGGCTTCGGCGGCCTGGAGGCCGGAAGGGGCGGGCACGGGGGCGACACCCTTGTAGCGCAAGGGAAGGTAGAGGGTGAAGCATGACCCGACGCCGACTTCGCTCTCGGCTACGATCCGGCCGCCGAGCATTCCGGCGATCTCCCGGCTGATGGACAGGCCGAGCCCGGTGCCGCCGTACTTGCGGCTGGTGGTGCCGTCGGACTGCTGGAACGCCTCGAAAATCACGGACAGTTTCTCCGGGGGTATGCCTATCCCGGTGTCCGTCACGGAGAACGCGATGACGGCGTGCGCCTCGCGCAGCGTCTCCTCGGTGAACTCCACTCCTGACGCCTGCTCGACCTTCAGCTTGACACCGCCCGACGAGGTGAACTTGAGAGCGTTGGAGAGCAGATTTCGCAGGATCTGCTGGACGCGCTGCTCGTCGGAGAACAGTTCGCGCGACACGTCCTCGTCGATGGCTATCTCGAAGGACAGACCGCGGTCGATGGCGAGCGGCCGGAAGGTCGCATCGACATAGTCGAGCAGCTTCATCATCGGCAACGTCCGCGGCCGTACGTCCATCCGGCCCGCCTCGATCTTCGACAGGTCGAGGATGTCGTTGATCAGCTGGAGCAGGTCGGATCCGGAACGGTGGATGGTGGTGGCGAAGTGCACCTCCTGGGCGGACAGCCGGTTGTCGGGGTTGTCGGCGAGCAGCCGGGCCAGGATGAGCAGCGAGTTGAGGGGCGTGCGCAGCTCGTGCGACATGTTGGCCAGGAATTCCGACTTGTACTGCGAAGCCGTCGCCAGCAGGGCGGCCTTTTCCTCCAGCGCCGCGTTGGAACGCTGGAGTTCGTTCGAACGCTGGCGCAACTCGGTAGTGAGCCGCTGGGATTCGGAGAGCAGCGACTCGGTACGTGCGTTGGCGATGATGGTGTTGATGGAGACACCGATGGTGTTGACGAACTGGTCGATGAAGGCGAGGTGAACCTCGCTGAACCCACTGAACGACGCCAACTCAATGACTCCGAGTACCTGGTCCTCATAGAGGATCGGCAGGATGACGACGCTTGCCGGAGGGGCGGCACCCAGCCCGGAGTTGATGGTGATGTAGTCCCGCGGGACGTCGTTGATGAGGATGCGTTTCTGTTCCAGGGCCGCCTGGGCTATCAGGCCGCGGCCGCAGGTCCCCGACCCCGGCAGCGGCTGGCCGTCCTCCGGGGCGGTGCCGTATCCGGCGATGAGTTTGAGGCCTTCTCCCGGCCGGGCGCCGGGAGCGGCGAGGAAGAAGGCGCCGAACTGCGCGTTGACCAGCGGAGTGAGCTCGCGCAGGATCAGATCTGCGACCTCGACCAGGTCACGGTGACCCTGCATGAGGGAGGCGATGCGCGCCAGGTTGGACTCCAGCCAGTCCTTCGCGCGCGTGGTCTCCCGCAGGTTGGTCACCATGAAGTTGACGTTGTTCTTCAGCTCGGCGACCTCGCCCTGTGCCTCGACCGAGACCGAACCGGTCAGGTCACCCTGGGCAACGGCGGACGCCACCTCGGCGATGGCCCGCACCTGCGTGGTCAGGTTCAGGGCGAGTTCGTTGACGCTGGTGGTCAGCCGCTTCCACGTGCCGTACACCCCCTCGACCCGTGCCTGGCCGCCCAGTTGCCCCTCGCTGCCGACCTCGCGGGCGACGCGGGTCACCTCGGAGGAGAACGAGGAGAGGGTGTCTACCATCGTGTTGATGGTGGTCTTCAGCTCCAGGATCTCGCCCCGGGCGTCCACGTCGATCTTCTTCGACAGATCGCCCTGGGCGACGGCGGTGGCGACCTGGGCGATGTTGCGCACCTGAGACGTCAGGTTGTATGCCATGAAGTTGACGTTCTCCGTCAGGTCCTTCCATACCCCCGACACACCCGGCACCTGAGCCCGGCCGCCCAGCTGTCCCTCGGTGCCGACCTCGCGCGCCACCCGCGTGACCTCGTCGGCGAACGCCCGTAGCTGCTCGACCATGGTGTTGACGGTGTCCTTCAGCTGCAGGATCTCGCCGCGGGCGTCCACCGTGATCTTCTTCGACAGATCGCCGTCGGCCACCGCGGTGGTGACCTGGGCGATGTTGCGCACCTGCGAGGTCAGGTTCAGGGCCATGAAGTTGACGTTCTCCGTCAGGTCCTTCCACACCCCCGACACCCCGCGGACCTGCGCCTGGCCGCCCAGGTTCCCTTCGGTGCCGACCTCACGGGCCACCCGGGTCACCTCGCCCGCGAACTCCGACAGCCGGTCCACCATCGTGTTGATCGTCGACTTCAGCTCCAGGATCTCGCCCTTGGCCTCGACGTCGATCTTCTTCGACAGATCACCCTGGGCGACGGCGGTGGCGACCTGGGCGATGTTGCGCACCTGCGAGGTCAGGTTGTCCGCCATGAAGTTGACGTTGTCCGTCAGGTCCTTCCACACCCCGGACACCCCGCGGACGTGTGCCCGGCCGCCCAGCTCACCCTCGGTGCCGACCTCACGGGCCACCCGCGTGACCTCGTCGGCGAACGCGGACAGTTGGTCGACCATCGTGTTCACGGTGCTCTTCAGCTGGAGGATCTCGCCGCGGGCGTCCACCGTGATCTTCTGCGAGAGGTCGCCGTTGGCCACTGCCGTGGTGACCTGGGCGATGTTGCGCACCTGCGAGGTCAGATTGGACGCCATGAAGTTGACATTGTCCGTCAGGTCCTTCCACACCCCGGACACCCCGCGGACCTGCGCCCGGCCGCCCAGCTCACCCTCGGTGCCGACCTCACGGGCCACCCGCGTGACCTCGTCGGCGAACGCCCGGAGCTGGTCGACCATCGTGTTCACGGTCAGCTTCAGCTCCAGCAGCTCGCCCGTGGCCTCGACCGTCACCTGCTGGGTGAGGTCCCCGCGGGCGACCGCAGTGGTCACCACGGCAATGTCCCGCACCTGAGCCGTGAGCCGTGACGCCATGGTGTTGACGGCCTCGGTCACATCGCGCCAGTCACCGGACAGCCCCTGCACCTTCGCCCGGCCGCCGAGGCGGCCCTCGGTGCCGACCTCACGGGCGATCCTGGTCAGCTCTCCGGTGAACAACGACAGCTGGTCCACGGTGCGGTTCACACCGCTGCCCATGCGGCGCAGGTCACCGCGCAGCTCACGGCTGCCGTCATGCAGGTCGACGCGCTGTGTCAGATCGCCGGCAGCGATCGCGTCCAACACCCGTGTGGCGTTCGAGACCGGGCCTGCCAACGCGTCCACCAGCTGGTTCGCCGCATCCACACTCGTCGTCCACGCCCCCTGGCCGGGACTCGCCGCGAGCCGCTCGTCCAGCCTTCCGTGACGCAGTACCTCGCGCCGTACCCGCTGCAATTCTGTGGACAGGTGAGCATCCCGGGTCACGAGCTGATTGAAGACCCCGGCCATTTCGCCGACCAGACCCTCGCCGGCGATATTCGCACGTACGGTGAAATCACCGTCACACAACGCATGCATCGACGCCAGCAGGGAGCGCAGGCCGGCCGCACTCACTTTCTCCTCGCCCGCCGGGGCATCGGGCTGAAGTGCAGATTCGCCGGAGCACCGGGCCGCGGGGTCGGACGCTCTCTCCACGCCCTCCGCAAGGGCGGAATCAGCTCGAATCGGATCAGAAGTCATCTAATCATCTCTTATGTGATCACTGCTGAAACTCAAGCCTGTCATAATATTGCATGTAAGTGGCCGAATTGCCCAAATCCTGAGAAATTGTCCCTGTGGTAGCGCCGTCACCAGTGCCGGAGAAGCGGAACGAGTCCGTCTCGCGCATCACGCTGCCCGGGAGCGTGCACGCTCCCGCCGCGGCGCGCGATTTCATCCGCGCAGCGCTTTCCACGCCCGCCGCAACGGCGGTCATCGGGCCCCGTACCGCGGGTGACCGGCTCGCCGAGGACGCCGTGCTCCTGGTGAACGAGCTGGTCACCAATGCCTTCTTGCACGCCGGCACGCCCGTGGAGGTCACGTGCCGCATTGAGACCGACGATCCGGGTGTCGTCATCGAGGTGGCGGACCACCATCCGGCCAGCGCGGTGTACAGCGTGCCGGACACACCGCGCCGCGGCCGGGGACTCCAGTTGATCGGCATGCTGGCCGAGTCCTGGGGGGTGACGTACCAGCGCACCCGCAAGATCGTCTGGCTGCGGCTGAACGCCACCACGTACCGGGACGAGCGGGACGCCGTCCCCGTCGGCACCCTGGGCGGCGAGCTGCGCCTTGCCGAGGCCCTCGCCCCGGCCCGGTCGCGGGAGCGCCGCCCCCGGACCACCGCCGAGTGGGTCGACCACGGTGGCGCCTCCTTCCTCGCGGAAGCCAGTGAGCTCCTGGCCGGGCAGCTCGACGAGCACATGGTCGCCGCACTCGCGGGCCAGCTGCTGGTGCCCCGGCTCGCCGACTGGTGCGCCGTGTGGCTCAGAACCGACAGCGGCAGGTTGCGGCTGTCCCGTGTGTGGCACACCGACGAGCGCCGGATCGACGCGCTGCGCGTCGCACTGGAGAGCCGTCCTCCGCCGGCCGGACCCGACCGCGCCGGCACCCCCTGGCCCGGCCCGTCGGCTGTCGAAACGGCCGCCTGCTCGACGCTGGCCTTCCCACTCATCACCCATGGTCACGACCACGGAGTGCTGCTGCTCGGCCGTACGGACGCGGCGCGGCCGACCGAGAGCGTGGTGTGGCTCCTGGAGGACATGGCACGACGAGTGGCCCAGGCCGTGGCCACGGCCCGGCAGTACACCCGGCAGGCGTCCATCAGCCTTGCACTCCAGCGACGACAGTTGCCACCGTCCCTGGCCCGGATACCCTGCGTCGACACCGCTATCGTCTACGAGCCGCACGGCGAGGGTCTGACCGTGGGCGGTGACTTCTACGATCTGTTCCCGATGGGTGAGAGGCGCTGGTGCTTCCTGCTCGGCGATGTGTGCGGCAGCGACCCGGAGGCCATGTCCATCACCGGCCTGGCCCGCCATCTGGTCCGGCTGCTGGCCCGCGAGGGCCACGGTGTGGAGTCGGTGCTCACCCGGCTCAACGAGGCGCTGGTGGAGGAGGATGCCGAGGCGGCGGCGGTTGGTGGCGAGCAGGCGATGCCGCGCTTCCTGAGCCTGCTGTACGGAGAGTTGGAACCCTGGTCGGCCACCGGCGGAGCGCGCTGCAGGCTGGCGAGCGCCGGTCACCCTCCACCGCTTCGGCTGACCACCGACGGTTCCGTGGTTCCGGCGGCTTCCCCCCAGATCCTGCTGGGTATAGACCAGGACCACAAGTTCCACGCGGACACCTTCGCCCTCGCACCCGGTGAGACACTGCTGTGTGTCACCGATGGCGTGACCGAACGACGCTGCGGCAAGCGGCTGTTGGACGACGACGACGGCCTGGCCGGCATCCTGCACGAGTGTCTTGGCCTGGGCGCCCAGGCCGTAGCCGAACGGATCAGGCGGGCGACCCACGACTTCAGCACCGAGCCGATGGAGGACGACGTAGCCATCCTCGTGCTCGAGGCGGTGCCGATCGCCGGGACGGATCCTCTGCACGCTCGTTGCCCGGCCGCCCCACCCTGACGGGGCGACGTCCCGTGCCGCGCCGTACACACGCACGGCCGCTACACAGAGGCCTTCTCTCCGCTTCCGCGTCTCGAGGGCTTCTGTACCCCGCAGTTGGCCGCCCCGAAGGAGCCGGTCCCCTCCGCTCCGGCCCGCCGCACCGTGCCCAGCCCCCCTGGCCCACTCCAACAATTCGCTGTATCCGGCCGCGGTGGCCGGGAACACCTCGATGCCGGACACTTCCCCTACAGGGAGAATCGCACAGGCAGTGGATCACCCTGTCGCGCTCTCCGGGTACCGTCGGGGTATGAGTCATCCGCACCCCGAGCTGAAAGCCGCCCCGCCCCTTCC